>NZ_KZ672807.1:165578-253325 GCF_001811085.1 Streptococcus sp. HMSC062B01 | reverse complement strand
AATCTAAACGGGGATTGAAATCCCTTAAGTGATAAGACAGATCTTTGAGCATTGCCTTACGTCCTTTGAATCTTTCATCTGCCATCAGACGCTCATATTGTTTTGATTCTTCTGGACTGAGCTGACTTCTATACTCTGCCATTGCACTTCTAAAGGCTACCAATTCATCCAGATACAGCTCTTTCATTCTTAAACGATGACCTATCTCGCTGACCTCTTCATAGGGTTGCCTGTCCAATTTCCGCTTTTGACTCTCTTGGCGACGAATCAAATCATGAATTCTGTTCCGAAACTTGGTCTTGAAGTAACGGTACAGTCGTGGTTGATCTTCTAGTAGGTTGGGGTGACTTTTTAACAATTCGTACAACACCAACATCCCTTCCTGCCTCCAATCTGCATACTCCCATAAGTGCAGATAATAATCTTTATAACAGCGCTTGACTATCCCTTCAACTTGTTTGTATACGTCCTCAAACTTCATTGACTAGTCCTTTCTTTTTGATTTTAGAGGATATCTCCTCACCTATTAATCTATCAAAGAACTAAGCTTTTGCGGACATTGGCGTGTGTTTGTAACTAATTTATTTTTATAATGAATTAAAAATTGCTTTTCACATACTTTTTGGTGTGTTTTTTAGTAAAAAAAACAAATCATCTTCAAGAATGATTTGTTTTTAGATATTAGAGCTCTTTTTTATAGTTCTCTACTTCGGTTTTGTTAGCCCAAACAAAGTGGCCAGGTTTAATTTCAACCATTTCAGGTTTTTCAACTGAATAGTCATGTTGATCCGGATCGTAGACTTTAAGTACTTTTTTACGTTCTAAGATTGGATCTGGAATTGGAACGGCTGATAATAACGATTTGGTATAAGGATGAATTGGGTTATTAAAGAGCTCTTCCGTTTCAGCTACTTCAACAATTACACCTTTATAGATTACTGCAATACGATCTGAAATGAAACGTACCACTGACAAATCGTGAGCGATAAATAGATAGGTCAACCCCAGTTCTTTTTGGAATTTCTTTAGAAGATTTAGCACTTGAGCACGAACGGATACATCCAAAGCAGAAATTGGTTCATCAGCAATAACGAAATCTGGTTGCATGACTAAAGCCCGCGCTATCCCAATACGTTGGCGTTGCCCTCCTGAGAATTCATGCGGATAACGCGTCAAATGTTCAGAAAGCAATCCAACTTCATGAATAATATTCTTAACCTTTTGTATTCTTTCTTCTTCATTTTCAAACAAATGATAGTTGTACAAGCCCTCAGAAATGATATAGTCAACTGTTGCACGCTCGTTTAAGCTCGCAGCAGGATCCTGGAATATCATTTGAATCTTACGAATAATTTCCGAAGATTCTTTTCTAGACTTCTTCCCATTAATCTGCTTACCATCAAAGAAGATTTCACCTTTACTCGTCTCATTCAAACCAATGATTGCACGACCAATTGTAGTTTTCCCTGAACCGGATTCACCTACGAGCGAGAAAGTTTCACCTCTATTAATAAAGAAATTTGCATTTTTAACAGCGACAAATTTCTTCTTCCCTTCACCAAAGGAAATCTCCAAATCTTTAACTTCTACTAATTTTTCAGACATTTCCTTCCTCCTAGCCTTCTAAATGAGCAAAGCCCATATTCAAGCGAATTTTATCATGTAAATTTTCAATAATTTCAGGCTTGTGAACCTTTGGTGCATCTTCATGAAGCAACCAAGTTTTAGCCCAGTGAGTTTCTGTGACTTGGAATTGTGGTGCTTTTTCTTCGAAATCAATTTGCATAGCGTAATCCGAACGAAGAGCAAAGGCATCACCTTTCAACTCGGTATAAAGAGACGGAGGAGTTCCTGGGATAGAGAAGAGTTCACCATGATCATTGGCCAACTGTGGCAAGCTAGATAACAAGCTCCATGTATAAGGATGGCGTGGATCGTAAAAAATTTCTTCAACCGTTCCGTATTCAACAATCTCACCAGCATACATAACCGCTACTTTATCGGCAATGCTAGCAACAACACCCAAGTCATGAGTGATAAATATAGTTGTAAAGCGGTATTCGTTCTGCAATGATTTTAAAAGTTCGATAATTTGTGCTTGTATTGTCACATCTAAAGCCGTAGTTGGCTCATCACAAATTAGAATATCTGGACGACAAGCAAGAGCAATAGCGATAACAATCCGTTGACGCATTCCTCCAGAATATTGGAAAGGATACTCTTCAAACCGACGTTCTGCATCAGGTATTCCAACTTTTTTCATATAGTCGATTGCCATTTCTTTGGCTTCTTTTGCATCTTTGCCTTGGTGTTTGATAATAACTTCAGTAATTTGGCTTCCTATTGTATTGATTGGATCCAAACTAGTCATGGGATCTTGGAAAATCGTAGCGATCTTAGCACCACGAATTTTTTCCCAATCTTTATTTGATTTTAAAGTTGTCAAATCTTGACCACGGTAGTTAATAACACCTTGCGCAACGCGCCCATTATCTTCCAACATCCCAGTGAATGTTTTAGTCAACACAGACTTACCTGATCCTGATTCTCCTACCAAAGCTAATACTTCTCCTTCAACCAAATCAAGGGATACACCTCGGATGGCTGTCAGGACTTTATCACGAACGTCAAATTCCACGACAATATCGCGAGCAGTCAATATTACATTTTTATTTTGTATCATATTTACTCCTATCTATGTGTACGTGGATCACTAGCATCCGCTAAATTTTGTCCGACGATGAAAAGGGACAAGGATACCAATATCAAGGTTGTCAATGGAATCCAGAAAAGGTAAGCATTAGTTGTAACGTTTTGTGAATAGTCAGAAATCAAACGCCCTAAACTTGGCACAGTGACTGGAAGCCCCAAACCAAAGAAAGAAAGGAAGGCTTCATAAGAGATAAAGCTTGGAAGCATTTGAGAGCTAGTCGTCATGATAACAGATACCAATTGTGGCATAATGTTTCGAGCAACAATTTTAAAAGTAGACGTTCCCAAAGTACGGCTGGCAAGGTTGTACTCTAAATCACGATACCGCATGATTTGTACACGAATTAAGTAAGCAATCGAAATCCATGAAGTAATTGTCATGGCAAAGATTAGATTCCAGAATCCAGCTCCGATCGAATAAGTCAAGACAATAACAATCAATAATTGCGGAATATTTGAGATAACGTTATAGACTTCCATCATAACGCGGTCAACAGATTTAGAAATCCCCCAAATACCACCAACAACAATCCCAATGATCAAGTTAATGGCTGTCGCAATAACGGAAATCAAGATAGAATTCCGAGCACCAAACCACACTCCATCAAAGAGAGATTTACCATTGCTATCTGTACCAAACCAATATTTTCCATTTGGCGCAATATAACGAGCACTAAAATCATTAACTTTACTTACATCGTTATAATCAAAATCAGACAACATTGGGTAAATAAAACTCATTAAAATAATGGTTAGCAAAATCGCCAACATAATAATGGTAGATTTCTTTTTTAGAAATTGACGAATAACAGATCTCCAGTATGAATAGGCTGGAGCATCAATTGCTTCAGAGGCAAAATCATCGCGTTTGACAAATTGGAATTTATTTTTATCAATAGAAGCCATTATTTACCTCCTTTTGTTGTTAATTTAATACGTGGGTCAAGCATAGTCATCAAAATATCACCTAAGAGTAAGGCAAAGACTGATAAACCAGTGAAAATGAAGACCAATCCGACTACCATAGAGTTATTTGAAGCTTTAACTGAGTCAATCAACATTTTACCCATACCAGGGAAAGCGAAGACAGTTTCTGTCAAGGTTGCTCCTTGAATAACCCCGATAACGGCTCCTGGAATTCCTGATACCAATGGAACCATGGCATTTTTGAAAATGTGTTTATTTGAAATTTCTTTTTCAGATAATCCTTTAGCCCGGGCAAAACGTACAAAGTCTTGGGATTGTAAATCGATCATATAACGACGAATCCAGATAGCTGTGCTTGGTGCACCCAAAAGTCCCAGAATAACTGCTGGAAGAACGTACGAACGCCAATCTCCCGCACCAAGAACTGGGAAAGAATCTGGAAGACCAACAGATGAACCACCCAAGCGAATAATATAAACTAAGGCAATTGTTGGCAGGGCCAAAAGGAAGGTCAAGAGACCCGTTAATGAACTATCAATCCAAGTGTTTTTAAAGCGAGCCATGTAAGACCCTAATGGGACAGCAATTAAATAAGAGATTGCAATACCAATCAAACCAATAATCGCTGAGCTAACAAGCATGGATGGATATTGATAGTTGCTCTCTGTAGCTGTATATGGATCGTCTTTTCCATAGTTTGCAATATCTCGCGAATCAGCTTTACTTGGTGACTTGTAAGTACGTGAATAGATATTAACTGATGAGGTTTTCTTTCCTGTAGGGAATTGAACCTCAGATGACTTGGTTTGTCCTTGCCCTTGTGAAATAACCTGTAATACAGGAATATTTGCATAAGTTGGGTAAGAATTTCCTAAGTTCAAGGTCACAAAATTTTGATGAACAAACGGGAATTGAGCATTAAAGTATAGTAAATATTTATGCTTCGTCCCTGATCCAACTACAGACCAACCAATAGCAGGGTCGTTTTCAATACGAATATAACGTTTAAGTTTTGGATTCGTTTCATCTTTGACAAAACCAGTATGGTCAAATTGAATCAAATTCCCATAGAAGCCAAGAACACGTTCAAGAACTGGCACCTCACGAACAGCATAAAACTGCTTGCTTTCTTCAAATTGGTGAAGCTTCCAGCCATTACCTAATTTTTTGATATAAGCTTCGTAGATTTTTTTGTTTGCATCAGTTCCTTCAACAGTTACAGAGCTATCTTCCTTGCTAGCTTTCTCCTGTAACTCTTTCGTATCATAATAATCCACATAGCCCATACGTTCATAGATTGTGTTTTCGTAATTGGCTTTTTTATCTTTTGTGGTTGCTATCTTGTTATAGTTAGGATCCTGTTTAAAAATCAATTTTCTTGGCACCATTGTATAAATAATGGTATAGGTCAAAGCCGTTACTAAGAAAATCGACACCAGGGAGCGTAAGATACGCATAAATATATATTTCTTCATTTATCGTTTCCTTTAAAATCCCAAAAGAACTTTCTCTCCTTTTAGAGAAAGTTCTAATGATTGGTTATTTCACGTGTTTTTCTAACTCTTCTTGTGCTTTTTTATTAGATTCTGCACGTTCTTTATTCCATTTTTCTTGAGCTTTCTGATATTCTTTGGCTGTGACAGCTTTATCTTGTAATTTTAGATATTTGTAGCTTGCCATGTCACGACCTTTAGCACCAGACCAAGCAAAAGGAGCTGTAAATGGTACAATCTTAGTTAAAACTGGACGTCCAGTCCTACTTGTTGTTGGTATCAACAAGGCGCTATCTGTTAGCCATGCTTGAGCGGCTGCATATTTTTCATAGCGTTTATTTACATCTGTCTTTTCAGCGGCAGCTTCATCAACTAGCTTAGCATACTCCTTCAAACCAACTTGGTCTGCAGCTGCATTTTCTTTACCATCAAACCCTAAGAATGTTTTGGTGTTTTCACCGCCAGGCTTGATAATTTCAAGATAAGTTGATGGATCTTGATAGTCAGGAGACCAACCAACATTATCAGAAATATCCCAGTCTTCTTCAGCAGCTGAAGCAGCATAATATGTGATGTTCAAAACATCATCAGTCTTCATTTGATGAATGTCAACAACCACATTATCTGTCCCAAGCGAGCTCTCAATTGATTGTTTCAAAGATTGAACGCGCTGAACTTTAGCACTAGCAGTTTGGTCTACTGGCATATCCAAATGAATAGGGAATTCTACACCTTCTTCTTGGAGAGCTTTTTTAGCTTTCGCAAATCCAGCTTTAGCTTTTTCTTTATTGTAAAGGCCATCTTGAGCGTCGTCGAAGTTTACATCTTTCCACTCATCTCCATAGCTAGCCACTTTTTCTTTCACAAGTTCGCCGAAGCTCTTACCATCTGCCTGAACAAAAGTAGGTGGAATGTAGAGATTGCGGAGCATTTTCGTAGCCCCTTCTTTACCATTAACTTGTGAAGCATAAGCCGTTCTGTCGAATGCAAAACTCAAAGCTTGACGGAAATCTTTATTCATCAAAGCTTTCTTTGTTGATGATTTTTGTGCATCACTTGACTTAGCTGTGTGATTGTACGCTTGACGATCAATGTTCACCCCAACTAAATAGCTTGAAGAATCTTGAGGAGTATAAACGATATTATCTTTGAATTCTTTTTCTACTTTAGAGAAGGTAGCACTTGTAGGAGTGAGTCTAGCCGCACTTAGAGCACCTTTAGCAAATTGCTCAGCTGGTTTACCTTGATCTTGCCCGTCAAAGTATGTTAATTTAACATCGCTCACATGGACATTATCTTTATCCCAATAATTTGGATTTTTAGCAAATTCAATAGATGATTTAGATGTGATAGATTTAAGTAGGAATGGCCCGTTGTATAGAAGACTAGTTGGGTCAGCAGCTTGAGCAAACTTGTCACCTTTAGACTTCAAGAACTCTTCATTGACTGGATAAAGGATACCCATTGTTGTTTTAGAGTTCCAGAAACTTTCTGGCTCATTTAAAGTATATTGAACTGTGTGGTCATCAACTGCTTTAACGCCAACTGATGAGAAATCCTTTGTTTTACCATTAACGTAGTCATCCAAGCCCTTGATAGAACTTTGAACAAGGTAAAGAGTTTCAGACTTGTTGTCAGCAGCGTATTTTAGACCTGCCACAAAGTCTTGTGCCTTGACATCAGCATATTCTTCACCATCAGAAGTATACCATTTAGCATCCTTACGAAGTGTATAAGTATAAGTCAAGCCATCCTTAGACACTGTCCAATCTTCAGCCATCGATGGAACCAAGTTTCCATAGTTGTCATTTTCCAAAAGACCATCGATCAAGTTAGCTGTAAGGTCAGTTGTTGCTGCTTTACTAGAGATCAAATAATTCAAGTTTTCTGGGTCAACTTCGTAGATATAGTTAAAAACTTGATCTGCGCCAGAGCTTGATGAGTTTGATGAGTTTGATGTAGAATTTGAGCACGCTGCAAGAACACCAGTAGCTAAGAGAGCAACTCCCGCAAGTGCAAGGATTTTACCTTTCTTCATCTATATTCTCCATTTCAATTTCAAATTTAGTTTTGTCTAAGATTATATCACATAATAATTTAAATGTAAACCAGAATTGTCAGAATATTTTGTGATATTGACTCACATAGCCAACAAATACATAGCTCCTATAGGATATTCAACATGTGAAATATTGGCGATTTCAAAAATAACGGCTCTTACTATCCTCTTTTCGTTCTTAAAAAACAACTATCCTTCTTCTTTCTTAATTACTAAAACACCCCTATCTCTCATTGAGATAGGGGAGAATTACGGATTATTTTATATGCTTCTCAAGTTCTTCTTGAGCTTTTTTGTTAGATTCTTCTTTTTCTTTAATCCATTTCTTCTCAGCTTCTTGATACTCTTTCTTCGTTACTGGTTTATCTTGAAGCTTGATGTATTTGTAGAGGAAGGCACCATCTGATTTGTTACCTGTCCAACCAAAAGCAGCAGTGAATGGCACAACCCTAGTTACACCAGCTCCTCCACCATTTGAAGTACTTGGAAGTAAGATTGAACTATCTGTCAACCAAGCTTGAGCTGCTGCGTATTTTTCATAACGTTTATTTACGTCTGATTTCTCAGCTGCAGCTTCATCGAGAAGTTTTCCAAACTCATCCATACCAATTTGTTTAGCAGCTGCATTGCCTTTTCCTGCTTCAAAGCCAAGGAAACTCTTTGTATTGTCTCCTGTTTCAGGATGTAAAATTTCCAAATATGATGATGGATCTTGGAAGTCAGGAGTCCAGCCAAGTTGGTCTGTGATATCCCAATCCAAAGCAGCTGCATTTGGAGCGTAGTAGGTGATATTATTAACATCTTCTTGGGATAGCATTTGAATATCAACCACAACATTGTCTGTTCCTAAACTCTTTTCAATAGACTGTTTCAAAGATTGAGCCCGTTTTACAATAAGAGTATTGGTTTGGATTGTTGGTATATCCAGATGGATTGGGAATTCCACGCCTTCTGCTTGAAGGGCTTCTTTTGCTTTGGCGAATTCCGCTTTGGCTTTCTCTGGATTGTAGAGACCGTTAGTCGCATCTGAGAAATCAACGTCTTTCCACTCATCGCCGTATTTGACAACATCTTCTTTTACAACATCTCCGAAATTCTTATCACCAACTTGGACAAATGTTGGTGGAACATAGAGATTACGAACGGATTTAAGGGCTCCTTCTTCACCGTTCACTTGGTCAGAATAGGCCTTACGGTCATAAGCAAAGTTCAAAGCCTGACGGAAGTCTTTGTTTAAGATAGCTTTTTTGGTAGATGTTTTTTGTGCATCTGTCGTTTTAGAAGTATGATTATAACTTTGGCGATCAATGTTTGTGAAAACAGTGAAAGTAGATGAACCTTGAGGACTAAAGATAATATTGTCTTTATATTCTTTCTCTACAGATGCATAGTTTGAACTACGAGGATAAACACGTGCCTTACTATAAGAGCCGTCTTTAAAGCCACGAATTAAGGATTCTTGGTCTTGCCCATCATAGAAAGCTAATTTAACATTGTCGACATGGACATTATCCTTATCCCAATAGTTCTGATTTTTCGCAAACTCGATAGAGGACTTCGAAGTTATACTTTTCAACAAGAATGGACCATTATAAAGGATACTTGTCGGATCAGTGGCTTGACCGAATTTGTCTCCTTTAGATTTCAAGAACTCTTCATTAACAGGGAATAGGACACCCATTGTTAATTTAGAATTCCAGAAGCTTTCTGGGTGTTCCAAAGTGAACTGCAAGGTATGATCATCGACAGCTTTAATCCCTACTGTTGAGAAGTCCTTTGTTTCGCCTTTGATATAGGCATCCAATCCTTTGATGGAATTTTCCACCATATAAAGAGCTTCTGACTTTTTATCTACAGCATGTTTCAAACCTGTCACAAAATCCTTAGCAGTTACATCTGCATATTCTTCGCCATCGGATGTATACCATTTAACTCCCTTACGCAATTTGTAAGTGTAAGTCAAGCCGTCCTTAGATACACTCCAGTTTTCTGCAAGAGATGGAACAAGATTACCATATTGGTCATTTTCAAGCAAACCATCAATGACATTAGATGTGATTTCGTGGGTAGAGGTCTTACTTGACAAGGTATAGTCCAAAGTTTCTGGGTCTGTTTGATAAACATAAGTAAAATTAGTATTTGTGTTTGATGATCCAGACTTAGAACTAGAGCAGGCAGCTAAGACACCAACAGCAAGTAAAGTAACACCAGCCATGGCTAAAACATTGCGTTTCTTCATAACATTCTCCTATTTAGGTTAGATTTATCTTAGATTATAACACTTCTCAAATAGAAATGAAAACCTTTTTATCAAAAAAAATCTATATTGTTATAATTATTTTTTATAGCTGGTTATAGCATATTGGGACGTGCCTGTGAAATCATCCAAAAGAGGCGATCAAACCAGGCAAAGACACTACTTAAAGCTTGATAATCTCATCCTCATAAAAAAACGAGAAAGCTATTTAGCCTCCTCGTTAGGGTTGTTTTTATTTTACATGTTTTTCTAACTCTTTTTGAGCTTTTTCATTAGATGATTCTTTTTCTTTCATCCAGGTTTTAAATGCCTTCTCATAATCCTTAGTTGTCAAAACATCCTCTTGAAGCTGCATGTATTTATAATTTGTAGCAGTCCCCTTGCTTCCAATCCAAGAGTAAGCTCTAGTAAATGGAACTGATTTTTGAACTAGCGGATTGGCACCGTTTGAGATGCTTGGAAGGGTCAATCCACTATCTGTCAACCAAGCTTGAGAATTTGCATATTTTTCATAACGCACGCTCGTATCAGACGTTTCCTTATTTGCATCGTCATTCAGAGCTTTATAATCATTTAATCCTAGAGCTGACACAACATCTTGATTTTGACCCGGTTCAATTCCAATCGCTTGTAGCAATCCACCATTTGTAGGATCAAAAACATCTAAATACGTAGAAGGATCTTGATAATCAGGAGTCCAACCACTGGTTGAAAGATCATAATCTTTTTGAGCAGCCGAGTTGGCGAAATAACCCGTATTATTAAAGTCATCTTCGGACATTTGCTGGAGATCAACTACTACATTATCTTTTCCTAGAGCTGACTCAACAGACTGCTTAAAGGAACTAGCTTGTTGAATTCCAGCCTTATCAGACTGACTCACTGGCAAATCTAGATGAATTGGGAAATTCACACCTTGAGCCTGCAGTGCTTCTTTAGCTTTTGCAAACTCTGTTTTAGCTTTTTCAGCATTATATAGACCGTCTTGGGCATCCTCTAACTTGACATCAGACCACTCTTGACCGTAGCTCGCTAGTTTTTCTTTCACGACATCTCCAAAATTCCGATCCCTAATCTGCACAAATGTCGGTGGTACTGCAAGATTGCGCAAGACCATTGATGCTCCGTCTTCGCCATTCGTTTGAGCTGCATAAGCTTTTCGGTCAAAAGCAAAACCGATTGCCTGACGGAAATCTTTGTTTAAAATAGCAGCCTTGGTATCTGATTTTTGCTTGTCATCTTTCTTAGAAGTATGGTTATAAGACTGACGATTTACATTAAAGACATAGAAAAATGAAGTTCCACCTTGTTGAGAATAAGTAATATTATCCGTATATTTCTTTTTAACAGAGGCATAGTTTGAACTATTTGGGAATACACGAGCCAGGGTATAAGCACCATCGCTAAAATTACGAACTAAGGATTCTTGATCGGATCCATCATAATAAGATAGTTTTACATCTTCAATGGGAACATTTTCTTTATCCCAATAATTTTCGTTTTTCTTATATTCAATAGAAGATTTTGCCGTTAAAGACTTCAAAATATAAGGACCATTGTACAAAATACTAGACGGTTTAGCTGAGCCAAAACTACTTCCTTGGGAAGCTAAGAAATCAGCATTTATTGGGAATAAAATACCACTAGTCGTCTTCGAATTCCAGTAACTTTCTGGTTTATTCAAAGTATACTGCACTGTATAATCATCCAGCGCTTTTACACCTACAGTTGAAAAGTCTTTAGTTTCTCCTTTGATATAAGCATCCAATCCTTTGATAGAATTTTGGACAAGATAAAGAGCTTCAGATTTGCCATCAGCTGCGTGCTTCAATCCTGTCACAAAATCTTGAGCTTTTACCTCAGCATACTCTTCGCCATCTGAGGTATACCACTTAGCATCTTTTCGAAGCTTGTAAGTATAGGTCAAACCATCCTTAGATACGGTCCAATCTTCAGCAAGAGACGGAATCAAATTCCCATACTTATCATTTTCAAGCAAACCATCAATCAGATTTCCAGTCACATCTGAAGTGGTAGCACGATTAGCAACTACATAGTCCAAAGAATCTGGATCATTACTATATACATAAGAATACACCTTTGTATTAGATGCTGTTGAACTACAAGCAGCTAAAATCACAGAAGATAAAACTGCAAGTCCAACTCCAACAAATCTTTTTTTCTTATTCATGAAATACTCCTTTCAAAATAAGAGATATTCAAATCATCCATGAGAGGTTTTCTCTGAAATATCACTCTAGTTTTTTACCATTTTGTCCATTATACCCTATTTCCCTGAAAAAATAAATCGTTTTAAGTAAAAATTGACCATTTTTTCATTTTTTATGTCAGAAAACATTACATATGAGCAAAAAACTCTACATCACAAAGATGTAGAGCCTTAGGTCTATTTAACATGATCAGCCAATTCTTCTTGAGCTTTGGCATTTGATTTTTCTTTTTCTTTCTTCCATTTTTTCTCAGCGGCTTTGTAGTCTTTCGCCGTTACAATGTCATTTTGAACTTCTCTGTACTTAAAGACGTAAACATCACCTTTGATACCAACCAGAGAGTAAGGTTTTGTGAACGGAACTGCCTTCATAACAAGCGGACTACCACCGTTTGATTGAATCGGAATGACCAAAGAGCTATCTGTTAACCAAGCTTGAGCTGCTGCATATTTTGTATAGCGAGCAGTTGTATCTTGTTTTTCAGAATCTGCATCTTCATTTAATTTCTTAAATTCGTTCAAGCCCAGTTTGTCTGCTAAATCAGCATTTTGTCCTTTTTCCAAACCGATATTTTGGAGCATATCTCCTTTATCTGGATCAAAAATATTCAAATAAGTTGATGGATCTTGGAAGTCAGGACCCCAACCAGCAATGTTGATATCGTAGTCTTTTTGAGCCGCAGTCTCCGCAAAGTACGTTACATTATTTTTATTTTCTGTAGACATTTGCTGTACATCAATAACAACATTATCTTTACCAAGGGCTTCTTCAACTGATTGTTTAAATGAATTAGCCTGCTGTACCAAGAGGTTGTTTGTTTGTTCAACAGGAAGATCTAAGTGAATTGGGAATTCAACACCTTGTGCTTGGAGAGCTTCTTTTGCTTTGGCAAATTCTGCCTTAGCTTTCTCAACATTAAAGAGTCCATCCTGAGCATCGTCCAACTTAACACCCTTCCACTCATCACCATAGCTCACCAAATCTTTTTCAACTATGTCTCCAAAGTTCTTTTCGCCAATCTGAACGAATGTTGGCGGTACTAAGCTATTTCTAAGTGAGCTAGTTGCTCCCTCTTGACCGTTTTGCTGAGCTCCATAAACTGTCCGATTGAAAGCGAAGTTGATAGCCTGACGGAAATCTTTATTTAAGAGAGCAGCTGTTGTAGATGTCTTTTGAGCATCTGTTGTCTTGGCTGTAAAATTGTAGGCTTTACGGTTGTAGTTAAAGGCGTAAAAGAATGATGTTGCATCTTGAGGAGAGTATACAATATTGTCTTTGTATTGTTTTTGCACTGAAGCATAACTTGAACTATTTGGATACAAACGAGCTTGTGTGTATGTACCATCTTTAAAGTTACGAACAAGCGCCTCTTGATCAGAACCATCAAAGTAAGTCAACTTGACGTCTGAAATTTTCACGTTGCCTTTATCCCAATAGTTGTCATTTTTTGTATATTCAATAGATGATTTAGATGTGAAGGACTTCAGGAAATATGGACCGTTATAGAGAATTCCTGAAGGTTTTACAGTACCGAAATCTTTACCAGATGATTTTAAAAATTCTTCGTTAATTGGGAAGAGAATACCCATTGTGGTTTTAGAATTCCAATAACTTTCTGGCTGATTGAGTGTATATTGGACTGTATAATCGTCAATTGCCTTAACTCCAACTGTTGAGAAATCCTTACTTTCACCTTTTACATAAGCATCCAAACCTTTGATAGAGTTTTGAACAATTGGAAGCGCATCTGAATTGCTGTCAGCCGCGTGCTTCAAACCAGTAACAAAGTCCTGCGCTTTGACTTCTGCATATTCTTCACCTTCAGAAGTATACCATTTAGCACCCTTCCGAAGCTTATATGTATAAGTCAAACCATCTTTCGATACTGTCCAATCTTCTGCCAGAGATGGCACAAGATTTCCGTATTTATCATTTTCTAATAGTCCATCCACTAAGTTTGCAATAACATCAGATGTAGTTGAACGATTAGTATTTGTATAATCCAAGGTATCTGGGTCTGTTAAATAGACATAAGAATAAGTCTTTGAAGCCCCTGAGTTAGAATTTCCACATGCTGCTAAGGTAAAAACAGAAGCAAGCGTTAGCCCTAAAACAGCTAATTTTTTCACTGGTTTCATTGTCGCATCTCCTTTTAATGTTATTTGTATTATTATACTCTATTATTTTATAAAAACAAGTATTTTTTAAAAAATTTTTAAGCATTATATTGTTTTTTGTTCCACAAGCGCCTACACATTCACTTTTGTTCGTCTTTTTGTTTAAAATAAAAATAATGTAAAAAGATCATTAAAAAAACGTTCATATTCACAAAGTATATTTATTCATAATGCTCATTTCACAAAGAATCCAAACCTCTACAACAGCTATTTTTATGGTACAATAGGATTATCCCTACTCAAAGGAAGAGATATGAAAAAAATTATAGTACTTTTATTTATTTGTTTATTTTGCAGCTTTTGTCCTCTTGTTTCCGCAGATGATTTTGATGTTGCCGCCAAAAATGCTATCGCTTTTGACTTAAATACTGGAAAAATTCTCTATGAAAAAGAAGCTACTAGCCCTGTACCAATTGGAAGTCTGACCAAACTTCTATCAGCTTATCTAGTCTATGACGCCATAAAAGCCGAAAAAATTACCATGGACAGCCAGGTAGAGATTTCCGAATATGCACTAAAGCTGACAACTAATTACGACATCAGCAACCTCCCTCTAGACAAAGGAAGCTACTCTGTAGAAGAATTGTTAGAAGCTTCTCTTATCGCTAATGCTAACAGCGCCACCATCGCCCTAGCTGAAAAAATTTCTGGAAGCGAAAAAAAGTTTGTCGATCTTATGAAAGCCAAACTAAAAGAATGGGGAATTTCTGATGCAAAAATTGTCAATTCAACTGGTTTAAACAACTCTCATCTCGGAGATAATATCTATCCTAATTCCAAAAAAGATGAAGAAAATCAGCTAAGCGCCTATGATATGGCCCTTATATCTTATCATCTCATTAAAGATTATCCGCAAGTTTTAAATATTACCGAAAAAACTAGCTTCAACTTTGACGGATTAGAAGTCAATAGTTCGAATTATATGTTAAAAGACATGCCTTCTTATCGCAAGGGGGTGGATGGATTAAAGATCGGAATTTCCGACCAAGGTGGCCTCTCCTTCATCGCTTCTGCTAATGAAAGAGATATGAGACTCATTACAGTCGTTTTAAATGTCGAAAATGCTGAAGAAGATATAAAAGCTCTTTTCCTAGCTACTGCTAGCGTCATGGACTATATCGCCAATAACTTCGTAGTAACTACATTAGCCGAAAAGGGTACCCCTTATGAAGACAGTCACATTTCAATCATCAACGGAAATGAAGATCAAATCAAGGCTATTGCATCAAACAATTTGAATATTATCCAGAGAATTGGGAGCGACCTAGAACCAAAAGTCACTTTCAAAAAAAATAAACAGGAGTTCAAAGCTCCTCTCGCAGCACATACACCAATCGGAACTTTAAGCTACAAAGACACTGATTTAATTGGAAAGGGCTACTTAAAAGAACAACCCAGCATTACAATGGAAACGGAAAAGGAAGTTGCGCAAGGCTTTTTCTTGAAAGTCTGGTGGAATAACTTTGTAGAATACGTTAATAAAAAATTATAGAAACATCAGGAAGGAAAACTTCCTGATGTTTTTTGAATAAAAAAATCAATTGAAGCGACGTTTTCACTTCTTATTTTATTCTAAACTGCAACTTAAACATCACCAAATCTTAAAGGGGACAAAGTAACTACTAGAACTTCTTAGTCGCTCAATCCACCACAAGACAGAGCCAGAAGAAATACATGAACAATTTCTATTAGCTTAATCGTTCATTCCCACCCTGCTGATTTTTAAAAGCACACACTTCATCCACACTAAAAAAGGCTGAGATAGTTTTATCTCAGCCTGGCTTTGTCTTATCTAAAAGATTCTTTTACAAAAGGACCTTAATAGTCTTCTAAACCTAAGTTTGGAAACAAAGGAAATCATCTTTATTTTTAAAATAATCTACTTTTGTTCCACAGCTTTTATCCAACCGACCCTTCCATTTCGTAGCTAATCAAGCGGTTCAGCTCAACAGCATACTCCATAGGCAGTTCTTTAGTGAATGGCTCAACAAAGCCCATGACAATCATTTCTGTTGCTTCGGATTCGGACAAGCCACGGCTCATGAGATAGTAGAGTTGCTCCTCAGAAATCTTAGAAACCTTGGCCTCATGCTCCAGAGCCACCTGAGAGTTATGGATTTCATTAAAGGGAATGGTATCCGAAGCCGAAAGATCATCCATGATAATCGTATCACACTCGATATGGCTGACAGATTTCTTGGAATTTTTAGCAAAGGTTACTTGACCACGGTAGTCTACCTTACCTCCGCCCTTAGCAATAGATTTAGACACGATAGAGGAGCTGGTATGAGGTGCATTGTGGATCATCTTAGCACCTGTATCTTGGTGCTGATTGGTATTAGCAAAGGCAATGGAAAGCATTGTTCCACGCGCCCCAGGTCCATCCAGATAGACAGACGGATACTTCATAGTCGTTTTCGCACCGAGATTCCCGTCAATCCACTCAACTGTCGCATCTTTCATGGCCCGAGCCCGCTTGGTCACGAGGTTGTAGACATTATCTGACCAGTTTTGGATAGTTGTGTAGCGCATATAGGCACCATCTAGGGCAAAAATTTCGACAATTGCTGCATGCAAGCTATTGCTAGAATAAGTCGGAGCAGTACACCCTTCAACATAATGAACACTAGCACCCTCATCGACGATGATCAAAGTTCGCTCAAACTGACCAGAATTTTCATTGTTAATTCGGAAGTAGGTTTGTAGCGGAATATCCACTTTGACACCTTTTGGAACATAGATGAAGGTACCACCAGACCAGACAGCAGAATTGAGGGCTGCCAACTTATTGTCTGTCGGAGGGACCAGCTTAGCAAAATATTGCTTGAAGAGTTCTGGATATTCCTTGAGAGCTGAGTCGGTATCTGTAAAGACTATTCCTAACTTTTGGAACTCTTCCTTCATATTATGGTAAACCACTTCAGACTCATACTGGGCTGCCGCACCAGCCAGGTAGGCTCTCTCCGCTTCTGGGATCCCAATCTTCTCAAAGGTTTCCTTGATCTTCTCAGGCACTTCATCCCAGCTTCTAGCTGGCTTATCAGATGCCTTTTGGTAATAAATCAAGTCATCAAAATTAATTTCTGACAAATCCGGACCCCAAGTCTGCATCGGCATCTTCTTGAAAGCCTCGTAGGATTTGAGGCGGAAATCCAGCATCCATTCTGGTTCATCCTTGGCTGCAGAAAGCTCACGAATGACCGCTTCATTCAGCCCTTTTCCTGTTGAGAGGACAGGTTCGACATCATCATGGAAACCAAACTTGTACTCACCAAGATCAATCGGTTTTGGTTCTACTCTTTCTTCTGACATATTTTCCTTTCACATTCTTACTTTTTATCTTCTTCAATTGCTCGCTTGAGGGCATTCCAACCCAAGGTCGCACACTTAATCCGCTGCGGGAATTTGGCAACACCAGCTAAAAAGGCTCCATCACCCAATTCTTTCTGGCGACTGTCTTCCTGGCCCTGAACCATATGCGAGAAAACCTCTGCTAATTCCAGCGCCTGCTCTTTTGTCTTGCCCAGCACCGCATCCGTCATCATGCTGGCCGAAGCCGTTGAGATGGTACAGCCAGAATTCACAAAGGCAATATCTTCAATCTGATTTTCAGCATTAAACTTCACAGACAAGCTGATAACATCACCACAGGTTGGATTATTGAGGACTACCTGCTCTGCATCTTCCAGCTTACCATGATGATGGGGGTGAGCCGAGTGGTCCGTCACAACCGCCTTGTAAAGACTGTCTAACTTAGAAAGCGCCATTGAAAAACTCCTTTGTCTTTTCTAAAGCATCTACCAGCTTGTCACAATCTGCATAGGTATTGTAGATATAAAAGCTGGCCCGCACAGTCGCTGGCACCTGCAGATAGGTGAGTAGGGGCTGGGCACAATGGTGACCCGCCCGAACAGCCACTCCCTCATAGTCCAGAGCCGTTGCGACATCATGCGGATGGAGACCATCCAGGTTAAAGGCAATCACGCCTGAGCGCTGGGCCAAATCTTGAGAACCATAAATGGTCAAACCTTCCACTGCCTGCAGCTTAGGAAATACGTAGGCAATCAGGTCCTGCTCATGCTGGGCAATGGCATCCATACCCAAGTCTTCCAAATAATCAATAGCCGCCGCAAGACCGATTGCTCCTGCCATATTTGGAGTGCCGGCCTCAAACTTCCAAGGAAGCTCCTTCCATGTTGCTTCTTGCTCATAGACGAAATCAATCATTTCGCCGCCGAACTCAACTGGCGACATCTGCTCTAGCAATTCTTCCTTGCCATAGAGAACGCCGATACCCGTCGGACCTGCCATCTTATGCCCTGAAAAGGCGAAAAAGTCCGCATCCAAATCCTGCACATCAATCTTCATGTGCGGAATGGATTGAGCCCCATCTACCACCAAAAGCGCTCCTTGCTGATGAACCAACTGGGCAATCTCCTTGATGGGATTGATAACCCCAAGGACGTTAGAAGCATGAGCCAGAGAGACAAACTTTGTCCGCTCATTGAGCTTGGCACGGAAATCATCCATATCCAGCGCACCATCCTTGAGATAGACATAGACCAACTTGACTCCGGTCTTCCTACAAGCTTCCTGCCAGGGAATGACATTGGAATGGTGCTCCATGATAGAAATCATCACTTCATCACCAGGCTGCAGCCTTTCAGCCGCAAACTGAGCCACCCAGTTAAGCCCCGTCGTGGTTCCTCTTGTAAAGAGGACTTCTCTGCTAGAAGCTGCATTGATAAAAGAACGAACTCTTTCCCTGGCCGCTTCATAAGCTGCCGTCGCCCGCTCGGCTAGCGTATGCACACCGCGGTGGACGTTGGCATTGTCTCTAAGATAATAGTCTTCGATAGCTGCTAGCACCCGCGTGGGTTTCTGGGTTGTCGCCGCATTGTCCAAATAAACCAAAGGCTCATCATTGACAATTTGGTCCAAAATGGGAAAATCTTGCTTGATTGCTTCTGCATTAAATCCAGACATAAAGACTCCTATCTACTACACGGGCCAAGGCCCAGCTTTTTATCTTTTTGCGAGAATAATATCGATATTTTCAATCATTTCATCACGAACTTCCTTAACAGGGATTTCCACAATCACTGAGCCTAAGAAACCACGTACGACCAAGCGCTCTGCCGTTGCCTTATCAAGACCCCGACTCATGAGATAGTACATATCTTCTGGATCCACCTGGCCGATAGAAGCTGCGTGACCAGCCGTCACATCATTCTCATCAATCAAGAGAATTGGATTAGCGTCTGATCGTGCTTGGTCAGACAGCATGAGAACCCGGCTTTCCTGCTGGGCGTCTGCTCCCTTAGCGCCTTTGATAATATGGCCGATACCATTGAAGGTCAAAGTCCCTTTTTCCAGGATAACCCCGTGCTGCAGGATATTTCCGATAGAGTTGCAGCCATAGTTAGTTACGCGGGTATCAATCCCTTGAACCTGCTTACCACTTGAGAGAGCCACCACCTTCATATCCGCATGACTACCCTTGCCATAGAGGTCACTATCAAAGTCCGCTACGACATTGCCTTCGTTCATAACACCGATAGCCCAGTCAATCATAGCGTCGTTGTCCAGCTTACCACGGCGGCTGATATAGGCTGTGACGTTTTGGCCCAAGCGGTCAATCGCTGAAAACTTAATCTGAGCTCCAGCCTGAGCAATGACTTCTACTGTGATATTAGCTGTCGCTGGAACAGCTCCTTCACCATAAGTCTCCAAGCGTTCCAAGTAGTTAACCTTAGAATGCTTGCCTGCGATAATCAAAATATGCTTGTTAAAAGGAACATCGCTTTCGCTGTCCTGATAAAAAATTCCTTCAATCGGCTGGTCAATCTCAACATTGTCAGGTACATAAAGAACTGCGCCGCTGTTGAAATAAGCCGTATGGTAAGCAGCCAATTTATCCTCGTCATACTTAACCGCAGACATAAAATGCTTCTCTACCAGCTCTGGAATCTCTTCTAAGGCCGTGTGAAAATCTGTAAAAACAACCCCTTGCTCTGCCAAGTCAGCTGGCAATTGCTCAAGGACTGTTTGAGTCCCCATTTGGATAAACTTGAGATTGTCCCCAAGAGACGTGAAATCTGGCACACTGGTCAAAGGCTCGCTGTCAGAAATCCGTCCGTCGCCCAGATTCCAACGATGGAATTTAACCCGCTCAATAATGGGCAAATCCAGTTGATCAATCTTGACAAAAGCCTTCTGACGGAGACTAGCCAACCATTCCGGCTCAGCGTGCAACTGTGAAAATTCTTGAATTAATTCTTTAGTCATGTCATTCTCCTATCTTTTATCAAAGTCAAAAGAGTGTTTGACTAAACTTCTTCCTTGTAGTTGAAGCCCAATTCTTCAGCCAACTTAGCATAACCTTCTTTTTCCAAGCGTACTGCCAATTCAGGACCGCCAGAAAGAACAACCTTACCTTCCATCATAACATGAACTTTATCTGGAGTAATGTAGTTAAGCAGACGTTGGTAGTGGGTAATAATCATAGCACCAAATCCTTCACCGCGCATGGCATTAACCCCTTTAGACACAACCTTAAGAGCATCAATATCCAGACCAGAGTCAATCTCATCCAAGAGCGCAAAAGTTGGCTCTAACATAAGTAACTGTAGGATTTCATTGCGTTTCTTTTCTCCACCAGAGAATCCTTCATTGAGATAGCGCTCAGCCATTTCTTCTTTCATGTTGAGCAATTCCATCTTTTCGTCTAGCTTCATGATAAAATCACGGACAGAGATTTTTTCTTCGTCTTCTTTGCCAGCATTCATAGCTGCACGGAGAAACTCGGCATTAGTAATACCTGGAATTTCACTAGGGTACTGCATTGCAAGAAAGAGACCCATACGAGCACGCTCGTCTACTTCCAATTCTAGAATATTAACTCCGTCAAAGAGGATTTCTCCTTGAGTAACTTCGTAATTGGGATTCCCCATAATAGCAGCAGAAAGAGTGGATTTACCTGTACCATTTGGTCCCATGATAGCAGCCACTTCTCCTGTTTTCAAGGTAAGGTTAACCCCCTTGAGAATTTCTTTTCCTTCAATCTCAACATGAAGATCTTTGATTTCTAATACAGACATTGCGTCCATTCCTTTCTTTATCGTATTCCACTCATTAGTATAGCAAAAAAAAGCCCAAAAGGCTTTTATTTTGATTAGAATTGTTCTTATTTATGTTCTTTATTTTTCCAACGTCTACGCACTTCTTCTCTATAAGAAGAGTTTCCAATATACCGCATAATCTTTAAAAGCGGTGTACGGTTTGGTCCTAAAATTTCAATCAATTCTGCAAGCAATTCTACTCCAAAAAGCAAACCAATAACTAGAAGTACACCACCAACTCGACTGGAAATATTTAGTAATAGAGAGATTGTAGCAAAAATCAACGAAATCCCATAAATCACCAAAACCGTTCCTCTATGAGTCAAGCCTAAAGAAAGCAAACGGTGATGCAAATGATTGCGGTCAGGCTGATAGAATTTTTGACCAGATAAAGTCCGGCGGACAATCGCCAAGAAAGTATCCGCAATCGGCACACCTAAAATAATCATAGGCGTCACCACAGCAACAGCTGTTGCATTTTTCAAACCTTGTAAGGACAGAACCGAAATCATAAACCCAATAAAGAGGGCCCCAGTATCTCCACCGTATATAATCGCTGGATGGTAATTATAAGGGAAGAAGCCTGCAATCGAAGCTACTAAGACAAAAATTGTCAGGGTTAAGAATAAGTTATGGTCAGGCAGGAAGAAATAAGATACAACTCCCATTGTCAGCAAGGAGATTATTGATACACCGCTAACCAAACCATCTAACCCATCCATAAGATTCACCGCATTTGTAATAGATACAATCCAAATCAAGGTTAAAATAAAGGATAACCAAGGAGGGAAAAAGAGATGAGGACCACCGAAAGGAATTTTAAAGTCATTTAAGCGAAAATCCGTCAAGAGCCAAATCAAAGAAGCAGCAACAACAATTCCAAGTAGCTTAGGTAAAGGAGACAACTCTTTTACATCGTCAATCAGACCTGTTAAGGCTACCACTCCACCTCCTAGGACAACTGGCCAAATATAATCGAAATAAGTTTCTCCACGAAAAGTGACCTGCACAATAGTTGGCATCATGATTAAACTTGTGATAGAAAAAGCTATAACGACCGCTAGGCCACCTGCACTAGGCATAGGCTTTTTATTAATTCGTCGGGCATTGGGATAGTCAACTGCATCAATTTTAAAGGCCAAAATACGAACCAAAGGCGTCAACAAGATACCGATAAAAAAGGTGCCCAGCAAGACCATAATAAATTTCAAAGGAAATGTAACCATCAGCAGTTTACCTTTTGAAGATGTTGCACAGCATCTGTTACAATCAACAAGTGACCATGCTCTTGAAGAAGGGCTCTCGTCGTATCTGTGTCCTCAGCATGTTCACGCATTGCTGCCAGAAGCCAGGCAGGATAACGACTCGGACGACCTTCAATATCCACTAGAATAGTCAAATAATAGTGCTGATCCATTTTGTATAGCTCTGATGTATCAACTGGATAGTGGATAGTCTTGGTGAAAGCGATCAGATTTTTCAAGTCAGAAAAACGCAAGATATAATAAATATAGCGATCTTGTTCTTGCCCTTCCTCTGGCTCAGATGCATCTTCCTCTTCTGCTTTTTCCAGCATTTGAACAGCATCTATATCTTCACGGCTTTTTTCAAAGATATTTTTTTCAAGCGTCTTTAGAAATTCATCCGGAGTCATTTGAGACAGTTCGTCCATATCAGGCAAGTCAGCCAAATCTTCAAAATTCAAATTTTTATCTACTTTAGATTTTGTGACAAAAACATCTAATTTGTCTGGCTTTGGAGTCACCCGAAAACTCAACATTCCACTATCTAGAAAACTTTCTGGCATTTCGAGTTCATCTAAAATGGTATAGAAAAATTCCTCCGTCTTTTCCTGAGGAACCAGAAAATCTGCCATCTCCATGCCGTGCTCTTCTAGATCTTCTAATTTAATTGTGATCTTAATTGTTGATTCACTAATTTGCTTCACTTCCATTGTTCTACCTCGTACATACTAGTCCTTCCATTATACTAAATTCCCCTATGTTTTTCAAAGGTTAAAGTCAGTCTTCTTCTTGATTTCAAAAGAAAAGAGCTGGTATCCCAACTCTTTCAGTTTATTTTGCAAATAGGGCCTTAAAAACCCAATAAACAAGCAATAAAGTGCCTAGGCCAATCCGATATTTACCAAACACGGTAAAATCATGTTTTTTAACATAATCTGTCAAGAATCGAATGACATACATACTTACCCCAAAGGCCACAATCATAGCCACCAGCAAGAGAGTCAATTGACCCAAATCAAGACTATTTCCTTTTAGGATAAACTTCAGAACCTTAATACCACTAGCCCCAAACATAACTGGGATTCCTAAGAAAAAGGTAAATTCTGTCACAACAGAACGACTAGTTCCATTTAAAAGACCACCAACAATAGTTGCTCCTGACCGACTAGTCCCTGGAAAGAGGGACAAAACTTGGAAGAAACCTATGTAGAGAGCTGTTTTGTAAGGAAGCTTCTCTATATTCGTCACAGTTGGCTCTACTTCCTGATTACGTCGTTCTATAAGAATGAAGGCAATCCCATAAATAATCAGCATAATTGCTACAGAAACAAAATTATGGAAATTCTTTTCAAACCAGTTATCAAGTGGAATTCCTATTATAACTGCTGGCAAGGAAGCCACTACTACTTTAGCCCAGAGTTGCCATGTTTTCTGAACTTGGCGGGGGGTTTTATCCGGTTTAAAAGGATTGAGCTTATCAAAATAAATGAAGACAACAGCTAAGATAGCCCCCAGCTGGATAACCACGTTGAACATTTCCATAAAAGCAGCATTTTGCTTTTGGTAATGAATAAACTCTTGAACCAGAATCAGGTGTCCAGTACTAGAAATGGGCAACCATTCTGTAATCCCTTCGATAATTCCAAAAATAACGGACTTTATAATCTCAATGAAGAACATCTTTTCTCCTAAATTTACTTTTATACTTTAAAAATTATAAAAAACATCGATAAAAAATTCAATTAAAAACTGTGTCACTGGGGAATTTCTAGAAGGAGCCTCCGCCCCCTCCGCCTCCTCCACCAGAGAAGCCACCACCATCAAAACCGCCTGAATCACTTCCACTTGATATGGAGAAAGTACTTGCTGAACTGGCGGTTTGAACATAGGAATTTAGCAGGTCAACACCACCCGCAAAATGAAGACTTTGATCCGTCAAAACAAATCTTTCTAGCTCTTTATTTTCTAGATGAATATCTTGGACTTTCATCACCTTGCTGACTCGTTTTGCATAACCAAAAAGAGTAGCGTAGACCAACAGACGATTCCAAAGAATCACACCCTCAACTTCTGTTTTATCAAATTTAGCAATATCGCGAAGCATATTGGCAAAACTCCGCCACTCCACCACTTCATTAATGTAATCTTCATTCAGGAGATTATCGCTACGTTTGGTCACAAAAGCATTCAAAGGAATTCCAATAATCAAGACCAGCAAAAATCCCAAAGAATATTGCCAAAAGAACTCCCTAAATAGGAAACCAAATCCAATTAAAGAAAACATTAGTAGCAGAAAAACCAAGAGATAGAGCAAGCAACCACGATTCCTCATTTTTTCTTCTTCCTTGTTTAGACTACGAAAATGCGGATGTAAGCCCAGTCTTTGTTCCTCTTCTTTTATATCATTTGATAATTTGCGTAAATCTTTGATAAAACGATATCTCTTATCGCTCCCTTCCTTACGAACCTCTGCCTCGTCGTCCTTATCCTTAACTCCTTTGAGAATTTTTTTGTCAATCTGATAGGCAGAAAACATCGTGTCTGGTTCAACGGAGCTCTTATCACCGAATACCATCTCCACAAAAGTCAACTCAAACCCTGCCATTCCTTCATAATGCGCAATCTCTAAGCGATGAGATTGGCCCTCTGTCACATATTTGAGATTTCCTCTATCTACCAGATCAAGTAAGGTCGCCTGAATTAAGTTAGAAAATAGTAGGCGCCCCTTTTTGCCTTGTACAGGCCCTACCTTTTCGATATCTACATCATAGATATTTAGAGCTACTAGCATGGGGGGAAGATCTTGTGGAACTTCATAAAGTCGAGCCTGATCCGAAAAACTTGTTTTTTGACGAGTCGTCTTAAAATACCGAATCAAATAGTATATAGAAATCACAAAAATAACTAAGAAAACCACCGGAAGTATCTTGTAAACTAGACTCTGATAAAAGACTGTTTTGCGAGCAATATCCTGCTCCTGTTTTTCAAAACCATCACGTCGATTTGTAGTACCAGCGTCATTGGTTAATGATTGACTAAAAAGTGACCGATCCCAGATACCATGAAGTTCAAAATGGTGTCTAGCTCCTAAAGAATCCAAAGTTACTTCAAAACCATTTTCAATTTTCTTTACTTCTGGATCTTTTTTGAAAAAACCAGTATGACCAACCAAGCGAGCACTAGAATCCGGCTGAGAGGTGACCACAAATGAGACATGATCCATCTCAACCTCCCAGTCAGAAATTGGAATCCAATTTAACTCAGCTACATCTGGGTAGAGAAAAAGAAGATTTTTTAATTGCCAAGTAATTTTGATTTTAACTCGGTCCCCACTATTTCCAGAATTATATATCTTGAGTTTTTTCCCGTCTTCAATCGGTACATCCTCAATACTTTCGGGTTCCTTGGTTTTGCCATTCGTCTCAATTTCTACCAAAGGGTTAGATTCTATTTGAAAATTCGAGGGCACCTTTCCCGCCCGCCCCAGGGTAATGTATTGACCATTGTAGGGATCATCATAGACATAGGTCACCTCTTCGATAAAAGTTGCTGTATTGTCTTGATGGATTTCCAATCTCCCATTGTATTGTTCAATTCGACTGTCAATTTCAGCTGCCTTACCCCTAAAAGGTATCAGTAAAGTCACCAAAAATAAGATGGATATAATGAATAGTAATCTTTTTTTCACGTATTTTCTCCATTCTATTCCTTCAACATCATCACTAGCACTTCCCTCGGAAGCTTCTTCAATATACAAAAAGTAGCCTGCTAATTCTATTTTCCCTCATGCAGATTCAGGAGTTGTTATTGAAATAAAGCTAGAAATTTAGCTATCCTACTATTCAATTAGCATCAATTCCTCGGCTTCATTTTCATCTCATTATATCATTTTTTTCTTATAGAGACTTTCTAAGATTGAAAAGAAGGACATTTTCTTGTACAATAGAAAGAACTTACTTTTTAACATGATAGATAGGAGAACCCATGAAAAAGATATTTTTTAGCATCTTATCTTTGATTCTGCTGACTTTTGGCGCCAGCCAGATTGTTCAGGCGGATGAATACCTTCGAATCGGAATGGAGGCTGCCTATGCCCCCTTTAACTGGACCCAAGACGATGATTCAAACGGTGCTGTCAAAATAGATGGTACCAACCAATATGCCAATGGCTACGATGTTCAAGTTGCAAAAAAAATCGCAAAGGAACTTGGAAAAAAGCCCCTTATTGTTAAAACATCTTGGAATGGATTAATTCCCGCTTTGACCTCTGGAAAGATCGATATGATTATTGCAGGTATGAGCCCAACTGAAGAGAGAAAGAAAGAAATTGCCTTTTCTAACAGTTACTATACCAGCGAACCAGTTGTTCTTGTCCAAAAGAACGGGGCTTACGCCCAGGCCAAAACACTGGATGATTTTAAGGGAGCTAAAATCACCTCCCAACAAGGAGTTTACCTCTACAATCTGATTTCGCAACTCAAGGGAGCTAAACAAGAAACTGCAATGGGAGATTTTGCTCAAATGCGCCAAGCCCTCGAGTCTGGAGTGATAGATGGCTACGTCTCTGAACGGCCAGAAGCTTTGACAGCAGAAGCAGCCAATTCATCCTTTAAGATGATCCAATTCAAAAAAGGCTTCGAGGTTGGAAAAGAAGATGCTTCCATTGCAATCGGAATGCAAAAAGATGATCAGCGGATGGCAAAAGTTAATGAAGCGATCTCTAAAATTAGCTCTCAAGACCAAGTGAAGTTAATGGATGAGATGATCAAGAAACAGCCTGTAGAAAAATCATCTGCCAAAGAAAAACAAAACTTTTTTAAAGAAGTCACAAAAATTTGGCAAGAAAATTGGCCTCAATTTCTTCGAGGCGCAGGCTTAACTTTACTCATCTCTATCACAGGAACCATCACAGGTTTATTGATTGGACTACTCATTGGAGTTTTCCGTACTGCTCCAACATCAAAAAATAAAGCTCTTGCAATTTTACAAAAACTATTTGGCTGGTTCCTAAATGTCTACATCGAAATCTTCCGTGGTACACCGATGATTGTTCAATCCATGGTCATCTACTACGGCTCTGCCCAAGCCTTTGGCATTTCAATCGACAGAACAATTGCTGCTATTTTTATCGTTTCCATTAACACCGGTGCGTATATGAGTGAGATCGTACGTGGAGGAATTTTCGCTGTTGATAAAGGACAATTTGAAGCCGCTACTGCTCTTGGCATGACCCACGGACAAACCATGAGAAAAATCGTGTTGCCACAAGTCATTCGCAACATTCTCCCAGCTACAGGGAATGAATTTGTCATCAATATTAAAGATACTTCCGTACTGAATGTTATTTCTGTAGTAGAGCTCTACTTCTCTGGAAATACCATAGCGACTCAAACCTACAAGTATTTCCAAACCTTCACCATCATCGCCGTTATATACTTTGTTCTGACATTTACAGTAACCCGAATCCTTCGTTACGTTGAGCATCGTTTTGATACTGATAGCTACACCACCGGAGCCAATCAAATGCAGACGGGAGAATTGAAACCATGACAGAAACAATTTTAGAAATCAAACACTTGAAAAAATCCTACGGTGAAAATCAAGTCCTAAAAGATATTTCACTCACCGTTCACAAGGGAGAAGTTATTTCCATTATCGGAAGCTCTGGAAGTGGAAAATCAACCTTCCTTCGCTCTATCAATTTACTTGAAATACCTAGCGCTGGAGAAATCATTTACAAAGGTCAAAATGTCCTTGAACCAAATTATGATTTAACACACTATCGTGAAAAACTAGGAATGGTTTTCCAATCTTTCAATCTATTTGAAAATCTAAATGTCTTAGAAAATACAATCGTTGCCCAAACAACTGTCCTCAAACGCGAACGATCTGAAGCAGAGAAGATTGCTAAAGAAAATCTTGAAAAAGTAGGCATGGGCGAACAATACTGGAAAGCCAAGCCTAAACAATTGTCTGGTGGCCAAAAGCAGCGTGTCGCTATCGCTCGCGCCTTATCCATGAATCCAGATGCTATTCTCTTTGATGAACCGACCTCTGCTCTAGACCCCGAAATGGTTGGCGAAGTCTTAAAGATCATGAAAGAATTGGCTCAAGAAGGCCTAACCATGATCGTCGTTACCCATGAAATGGAATTTGCTCGAGATGTCTCGCATCGAGTCATATTTATGGACAAGGGAGTCATTGCTGAAGAAGGTAAACCTGAAATTATCTTTACTCAGCCAAAAGAAGAACGTACCAGAGAATTCCTTCAACGCTATCTTAAATGATCTTAAAAAATACCTGATAAGTTCTAACTTAACGACCAACTAAAAAACACAGAATGGCGGATAGTCATTCTGTGTTTTTATTCATTTTTCAATCAAACTATTTAACTTTCAAATAACTTGCATTTTGAATGTCTAGTTTAAAGACAAAGCCATTCATTTTTAGACTTATTGGATAATTTCTCCAAACTTTTATCTACAAACGAACACGTAACCTTAAAAACAGTTGAAGAAAAATGTTTGTTATTGTGTAAATAAACAAAGGAGTAGGACAAACCTACTCCTTATTTATCTTCATACTTATCGTGGTTTTTATCATAAAAGTCAATCAAACTAAGAGCTGTTTCAAATGAGATATTTTTAACTTGAGCACGACCTTGAGCTAGGGCAATAATAGACATTTCGCGGGCTGTTGTCTCTTTACTGATACGGTAACCTGTTAATTTTTTTTCACGAACCCAGCCTACGACTGCTTCTACTTTTTCAAAACTTGTTTTTGCCATTTCGTTCTCCTATCTAATTATTATCGATATTTAATTCTAAAGCTTTTTAGTTGATTTGTCAATAAGAACAAGATAGTAAACGGAAATTAAATATTTCAGAATATTCTGAGAACTTTTACTTAGCTTTTAAGGCAGATAAAATTTGAGTCCGAATACTCTCAACTCCATCAGGATTTGCTGGCAGGAAGATTGTATTATTTCCCTGTTTATCTGCAAAATTATTCAGTGTATCAAGGTATTGGTTGGTCAACAAAATAGACATAATCTGTTCTTCCGTCAACTCTACATTGGCTCCCTTCAACTCTTTAATAGAATCTGCCAAACCATCTACAATTGCCTTCCGTTGCTCAGCTATACCAACCCCGTGAAGACGATCCTTTTCTGCCTCAGCCTCAGCAGCAGTAACGATTTTGATCTTGTCCGCTTCAGCTAATTCTTGAGCAGCGACACGCTTTCTTTGAGCAGCATTGATTTCATTCATAGACTGCTTAACTTCTGCATCCGGCTCTACTTTTGTAATCAATGTTTTAACGATGATGTATCCATAAGTAGACATTTCTTCAGCCACTTGTTTTTGAACTTCAAGTGCGATTTCATCTTTCTTTTCAAAGAGCTCATCGAGGGTCAATTTAGGAACAGAAGAACGCAAAGCGTCTTCAATATATGACTTAATTTGTGACTCAGGACGCATCAGCTTGTAATAGGCATCTGTAACGTTATTTTCATTTACTCGATACTGTGTCGCAACATTCATCGTAACAAATACATTATCTTGCGTTTTTGTTTCAACGACGATATCACTTTGTAACAAACGTAATTGAACACGCGCTGCAATTTTATCAATTCCAAAAGGAATACGGAAGTTCATACCACTTGAACTTGTCTTTTGGTAGCGACCAAACCGTTCAATAATGGCAACGGATTGTTGTCTAACAACATAAATGGAACTTATTAGCAATAAAATAGCTAAAAAGATGACAACCAATAGAATAACAATTCCCATAATGTGTTTCTCCTTTTTTGATTCAAAGGGTTTTAAACTGTCTTGAAACGGCTTAAACTCTACCTTTTAAATCATGTTTTTATAGAATGTATTATAGCATAAGGCAAAAATGAGAGCAAAGAAAAATCAACAAAAAAGAAAAATATTTTCAAAGTGATTTGGAAACTCTCTTCCTTTTTATAACTAAAGGAAATAGGCATTTTTTCTTCAACAAAAAATCCTGTCAGCTATTCTTTGAACTTACAGGATTAGAGGATTCAACCTATTTACTTTTAGATATATGTCTATGACAAGGTTCAATATCAAAAGGCTATTCATCTGACACCTTCTTTTTTAACCGAGATCTTATAACCAGCCTTTCTCTTGCCCGATTCGGACGGCTTCTGTTCGATTTTCAGCATCTAGCTTGGTCAAAATAGCAGACATATAGTTACGAACCGTTCCATTTGACAGGTAGAGTTTTTCAGCAATTTCTTTATTGGACAGGCCAGTCGCCGCAGCTTGCAGGACTAGCCTCTCCTGCTGAGAGAGAGGGTTCCTACTGGTCATTAGCACCTCCATCAATTCCGGTGAATATTCCTTTTGCCCATCTAGAACGGTATGGATGGTCTTCATCAAATCCGCAATGCTACGCTCTTTGAGCACATAAGCATCTACATCTGCCTTAACAGCTCGCTCAAAGTAGCCCGGCCGCTTGAAGGTTGTGACGATGATGACCTTGATGTTGGGTCGATTGGCCTTGACCCATTCGAGAACGTCTAGGCCGGTTTGGTGGGGCATTTCCACGTCCAAAATAGCTACATCAACAGTTTCTGAGCTAAGACAGTCAATAGCCTTCTGCCCATCTGCGGCCTGATAGACTTCTTCGACATCTGGCTGCAGCTGCAAGAGCTGAGCTAAGGCATCTCTTAGCATACTTTGATCTTCTGCTAACAAAACTTTCATGCTTCCTTCCCTCCGTATGGCAATTCAATTCGAATCCATGTTGGATCTTGGCTGCTAAGAATCTCAAGCCTTCCTGACAAGGCAGACAGTCGCTCTCGAATACTATGCAACTCCCGACCAGTCAGCTTTTGAAAACCACAACCATCATCCTGAATGTCTAAAATAAGCTTTTCGTTTTTCTTTACCAAAGAAAAATTGCTCTTTTTAGCCTTGGCATGCTTAATAATATTGGTAGCAGCCTCCAGCAAAATCATACTGATTGTTGACTGCTGACTCGGTGGGATACTAGCAACATTGAGCTGGTTATCTATCTCGACCTGAACACCGCTCATCTCCAGCATGGCTCGAATGGTCACGAGTTCCTCGTCCAGCGTCCGATTCTTTAGATCATTAATAATCCGCCGAACATCAGCCATGGACTTCTTACTAATCTCTTGCACTTCCTGCAGTTCTTTTGCTGCCTTGTCATAGGCTTCCATCTGTAAAAACTGTTGAGCCAGCTCCGCCTTAACACTGAGCATAGCAAAGGTATGTCCTAGACTATCATGTAAGTCGCGACCAATCCGATTGCGCTCATTTTCTGCCAGGAAAAGATTCAGCTGGGCATTTTGCTTGATCTTTTCTTCCTTGATTCGCTCTGTCGTCTGAATCCGATAGAGACCAAAGGTCATACCATCCGAAAAGAGAAAGATTACAATATAGAAAAGCAACTCTGTTGGACCAACATTGCCCATCAAATAATTAGTTAGTACAATAGCAGGCTGCAAGGCGATAAAGGTCAAAAAGCGCCAGGATTTAAAAGAAATATCATCCAGTTCGTAAATGAGTATATTAGATAGATAAAAAATGTACCAAGTAAAACCTGTATTTAACCAGACAGAACTATAATAAATGTAAGCAATCAAGAGCCACCAAGAAAAGAACTGGATGAGGCGATGGTTACTTAGCAAAACTGCATAGTAAGCCATAACAAAAATAGCTGTCCAGAGCAAGAGGAAAAGCGGGTATTCCCCGCTAATCACTCCCGCCACTGGAAAGATAATAAAGACCAGCGCAATATGAAACATATAGTGGACTTGTTTAAGTTTTTCCCACATGAATTTATTTTACCTCAATTCGCTTTTTGAGCTGCAGCACAAGAATGCTGACCAAAACCGTATAAATCAGAACAATCAAAGCGGCCTTGCCATTAAACTGATGGTGTTCTAGATAAGAAGACACGACCTGCATTAGTTGATAACTTGGCGTCAGCTTACCGATTGGCTGGAGCCATTTTGGAAACATAGTCAGAGGAAACCATAGACCGCCCAGAACAGCCAGTGCCATATAGACGATATTTCCCACAACAGACATGAGCTGAGCACTTGGTAAGAGACTGACCAATACCCCCATGGCAATAAAGACCACACTTCCTACTAGAAGTATCAAGGCAATAAGAAGCCAGTCTACCATTGGCAGATTAACCCTGCGAACAAAATGCCCAATCGAGAAGACTACGATAATAGAAAGCATAAAAGTCAACAGCGTACTGCAAAGTTTTGATATATAATATTTTACCATAGAAATCGGCGAGTGCTGGATCATTTTTTGCCAGTTATTATTTTTATCAGACTGTAAAGTGCTAGGAATGCTAAAGAAAGCACTAGACATGATACTAAAAAGAGTCATAGAGAAGAGGTAGCCTCGAAGCACATGTTCAGGCGTATCACTTCCAGACATCATTCCTGAGAAAATCAGGTAAAAGACGCTGGGCAGACCAATAGACAAGAGATAATAAGCAGCCTGCCGTTTCATTAAAATCAACTCAATCTTCATGAGACTTGCCATATTTTTCATGATTACTCTCCTATTCTTGTGTCGTTTCAAAAATACTATCCAAGAGGGTACGGTTACGTACTTCAATCTCTTCGATTGTACAGCCGTGTTCCTGAAGGACCTGCCAGACCTGTCCAGCATCTCTAGTAGCAAAAGATAAAGCCTTTTGCTTGATTTCTAAATCAGTCACATTATCCAGTTTTTCCAGCACAGACTGATAAGTCAGCGGCAAGGTAAAGTGTTTTTCCTGCTCCTCACTGCGCATGGCATAAGGCGTTGTATCGCGAATCAACTCGCCCTTGTGCAGCACCAAAATCCGGTCTGCCGTATGCTCAACTTCTTCGATATAGTGAGAGGAGTAAACAATGGTCACTCCCTGCTGCTTGAGCTGATTAACAATTTCCCAGAAATGCTGACGAGTAGAGGTGTCCATAGCTGAAGTTGGTTCGTCCAAGAACAGAATCTTAGGACGGCCAATCAGACTCAGAACAAAAGAGAAGAGACGTTTTTGTCCGCCAGACAGCTTACTAGCCAACTGATTCTTTTGCTTGTCTGTAAATTGTAATAAATCATCAATTTCTTGATTGGATAAACTATTTGGATAAATTGCTTGGAAGAACGTCAAGAGTTCCTTGACCTTCAAATCCTCCACCACTGTATTTTCTTGTGGTAAAATCGCTACCGACTGCTTAAGTTGGCTATCAGTTGGCTTAAGTCCCTGAATCCTTGCTTCACCTGCTGTCAGAAACTTATCGCCCAACAAACAATCCATGAGAGTCGTTTTCCCTGCTCCGTTGGGACCAATCAAGGCCACACAGTCACCTTGAGAGATCTCAAACGAAATATCCTTTAAAATCTCCTTGCCGTGAATGCTTTTTGAAAGCTTCTTTACTTCAATCAGTTCCATTTTGCTCCTCCTTTGATAACCTCATCTGCATCTTTCCTTTATTTTTCCAAAGCCGGAATAAGAATAAAGACCAAACGCTTTTTGAATTCTTACAGCAACCTTTTATCATGTTGTTAACTATATTATAAGGCAAAGAGATTTTTCCTACTAGTTGATTTTGTCACTAGCTGATATGACAAATGTCACAACGTAAAAAAGACCGGAAATTTTCCGATCTTCTTTTTTTATGTATAAATTAGCAAGAAAAAATTATTCAACGCTGAAGAGATATGGATAAACCGGTTGACTTCCCTGGTGGATTTCAACTTCTACATCTTCATATTTTTCCATCAAGTCTTGAGCCAGGTTATTGGCCAAGTCTTCGTCTCCTTCTTCACCAATGTAGATTGTAACAATTTCACTGTCCTCATCTAGCATCTTTTCAAAGGTTTGAGTCAAGGTCGCAAACATATCTGGATTAGATACGACAATTTTTCCATCAACCATTCCTAGATTGTCATTCTCATGAATCTCAAGTCCATCAATCGTTGTATCACGGACAGCAGTCGTCACGCTACCACTAATAACATCTGACAGAGAAGCTGTCATCCGATCATGATTTTCTTCAATAGATTTACTTTCGTCAAAGGCAAGTAAGCTTGTCAAACCTTGTGGAATTGTACGCGTTTCGATGACAGCTGCTGGTTGTTCCAAGACTTCTGCAGCTGACTGGGCAGCCATGAAAATATTCTTATTATTTGGCAAGATAATGATATTGCGAGCATTAACCTGCTCAACAGCCTTAATGAAATCTTCTGTTGACGGATTCATCGTTTGACCGCCAGAGATAATGTAGTCAACACCTTGCGCTTTAAAGATTTCTGCTAGTCCATCTCCAGCCACTACAGCGATAATAGCATATTCTTTTTCTTGAGCTGGTTTTGCTGCATTTTCTTCTTTTTCAACTTGCGCTTCATGCTGGTTCCGCATATTATCCACTTTCACCTTGACTAGGCTACCATACTTAAGTCCTTCTTGCATAACAAGGCCTGGATCTTCTGTATGGACATGGACTTTTACAATTTCATCATCATTAACGACCAACAAAGAATCCCCAAGCTCGTTTAGGTAGTTGCGGAATTCATCATAGTCAAAGTCTTTTACATAAGTTGGACCTTGCTTCAAAGCAACCATAATTTCTGTACAATAGCCAAACTTAATATCTTCCGTCGCAACATGACCTGCAACAGACTTGTGGTGCTCCGCATTAATCATTTCGCTCATAGTAGCAGGAGTTGCCTGGAAGTCTTCAGAGGCAATATACTCACCTGTCAAAGCAGATAAGAAACCTTCATAAATGAAGACCAAGCCTTGACCACCTGAATCCACGACACCAACTTCTTTTAAAACTGGTAACATATCTGGTGTTTTAGCCAAAGCAGTTTTAGCACCTTCAAGCGCTGCCTTCATAACCTCAACAGCATCATCTGATTCTTCTGCTTTTTTCTTGGCTCCGATTGCTGCACCACGAGAAACTGTCAAAATAGTTCCTTCAACTGGCTTCATGACAGCCTTGTATGCAACTTCTACACCTGACTGAAAAGCATGAGCCAAATCATGTCCGTCTAATTCCTCTTTTTCTTTCACACTTTGTGAAAAACCACGGAAGAGCTGAGAAGTAATAACCCCAGAGTTACCACGAGCACCCATCAAGAGGCCTTTGGCAAAAATACTAGCTACTTCACCCACTGTAGAAGCTGACTTGCTAGAAACTTCCTTTGCACCATTTTCAATAGTCATTCCCATATTGGTCCCTGTGTCACCATCTGGAACAGGAAAGACATTTAAAGAATTCACATATTCGGCTTGTTTATTCAGACGAGTTGATGCTGCCTGCACCATTTCTTGAAATAAACTAGTTGTAATATTTGTCACGATTATTCTCCTACGACCTTGATATTTTGAATATAGACATTCACCGTTTGTGCTGTGATGCCTAGTTGATTTTCTAAGCTAAACTTCACGCGCTCCTGAATGTTTTTTGAAACTTCACTAATCTTTGTTCCGTAACTAAGTACTGCAAAAACATCAACTGCAATGCTTCCTTCTTCTGTGGTTCTGACAACAACACCTTTTGCGTAATTCTCTTTACCTAAAAGAGCTTGGAAGTTGTCTTTAATTGCATTTTTGCTAGCCATACCTACTACGCCAAAAATCTCAGTCGCTGCTCCGCCAACAATTGTTGCAATGACGTCATCAGTCAGCTCGATTTGGCCATCTTTTGTATTGATTTTTACAGTCATGACATGTACCTCTATAGTTTTTATAGTTTATTTTACCATATTTTAGACAAGCTGTAAAAGAGAAGGACGGGAATAACTTAGAAAATCAATAATTAGCATAGTAAAATATATCCAAACCTTCCTCATTTACAATTCCAAAGAAAAAGAGCCTTATAGGCTCCTTTACCTTATTAATTAAACGCGTTCAACTTTACCTGATTTAAGGGCACGAGCTGAAGCCCAAACTTTTTTAGGTTTACCGTCGATCAAAACAGTAACTTTTTGAAGATTTGGTTTAACAGCGCGTTTTGTTTGGTTCATCGCGTGAGAGCGGTTGTTTCCTGATACAGTCTTACGACCAGTAAAGTAACATACTTTAGCCATTATCGTGTTTCCTCCTATTAGATCTAATATTACGGATGTGCTAGCACCACATACCTTCCTATATTACCAAAAAACTTGACGTTTGACAAGTACATTTCTCCAAACTTTCGAAATTAATCCGTTTTCTTAAATATATATAATCTTTAAAGACCCAAAAGCAACGTCACCTCTGACATATAAAGTCTTTTCTTTCTCGTTGACATTGCGAGGATTAGTAACAGAACCAAAGGCGTTATCCACCTCAATTTCTACTCGCCACTTACTTGGAACATACAGAGTCACGTTACCAAAAGATAAGTCTACCTCGAAGGTTGCAGACTCTCCCAAAATAGTCGCATTATCAAAATATACAGAAGCACTGCCAAAAGAACAATCTATTTTTTCATATGTAAAATTCTCTGAATGAATATAGCGCGTCCCAGTTCCAAATGCTATTTCGCCTTCTTTAGTAGACAAGGCTTTTTCCTTCCAAAAACGACTAGATGGCCAAATCGTCTTAGGTTTTAGAATTAAGCTTAAACCAATACAAGCTAAAACACTAGCAGCAAACAAGGTACCACTAGAAATTTGCAAGAAGTGGTAATGACTATTTGCAATGACTAAAGCAATGTAACCAAATATAAAGCCAGCAGCCATATTTCGCTTCAAAAAGTTCTCAATTGAAAAATAAGCAAAGCCAGCAATCACTGCAAGAGTCCAAATATTAATATTCAAATAAGGAAATCCAAACTGCCCTTGGAATAAAACCAATGCTGCTAGTCCAAGGAAGAGAATTCCAATCAATGTTTTTTTCATAATATTTACCTCGTTTCGTTTAACTTTTCTTTTAAAATTTGATAATAGTGTCGGGAAACGTGCACTTGTTTATGTGTGTCATAAAATTGGATAGTACTGGTTCCCGAAAATGATTTATCCAAAGCGTAAATAGCCTTGGCATTGGCAATAGTAGACTTTGAAATGCGACAGAAATATGCCGGAAGTCTCTCTTCTAATTCGTATAGCTTCAATTTGACTTCATAAGCATCATCCCTACTATGAGCATAAATTTTAGTGCCATCTGTTTCAAAAAATAAAATATTCTTCAAATCGACAAAATATTCACTTGTATCCTTATAGAAAGCTATCGGTTGACGGTTGGCTTGTTCAAGAGCTGCTTGAATACGAGCCACCTCTTCACCATATTGAGCCGTTCGGATAACGACTTCAGTTTCTGCCATATCTGTATCAAGCTCAATCCTAATCTTCATAGCCACTCCTTTCCTTGCTTCTGACTTCATTATAACAATTTTCAAAAAAGAAACAAGGCATTTTCAGTAAGTGGTTATTTTTGATAACTAAGTGGTTGCTTACCCTTCTCAAAAAATGTTAAGCAAATTTGATTTCTCATCCTAGACTCTCCAATAGATTCGTTTAGTATAAAAGCACTACTTACATTTATTGAATATCTGTCTTATTTTATGATCAAACGAATTTGAAAACTTTTTTCCTTCTGATATAATAGTACTTCAGGAGGTACTATATGTCTAAACAAAAAATTAATCGCTTTGTCGGATCTATTGGAGCTTTTATTGGGATTCTTGTCTTTATTGCATATATTCCACAAATTATCGCTAACTTGCAAGGAGAAAAAGCTCAACCATTCCAACCACTATTCGCAGCAGTTTCTTGTTTAATTTGGGTAATCTATGGTTGGACCAAAGAACCTAAAAAAGACTGGATCCTTATCATTCCCAATGCGGCGGGAGTGATATTAGGCGGTCTAACTTTTCTTACTTCTTTATAAAAATTATATAAACAAAACCAGCAACCCATGAAAAAGTTGCTGGTTTTCTTTTGATAGTTTACATTGACAACTAGTAAAAAATTAAGGATACTATAGAAATTTCATACTCAATAAATTTTGACGAATTAACCCAGAATATAAAATAAATTTGAAGTTCAAATAAGGCTTTTATTATTTAAAATTCAGTAAACTTCTCAATTTAATTCAGTAAAAATCAATCTGGCTTCATCGCTAGATATATCATGATCAGTATTATCAAAGCTTGTCGAAATAATTTCTCCCTCTTCAAGCTTCACAGCAACATCGAGATTCCCAGGAGCCAACCTTTGTTCCTTAGTCGATCTAGTTAAATCATTATAAATTCTGACTTCCCAACCTAAATTATCAAATTGAGGGTCCATATTCATATTTGTACTTAACTTATATGTACCAGGTTTAATATCACGACCTACTATATATTCACCAATCCCTAACTCATTGCTCGTCTGCACTTTAGTAGGTACCGCATTAAATTTGATTTTTGAAATATTACTAAAATGTAGTATATCTCCGTCAAATAAAATCAATCTAATTTTTGAAGGAAAATCAGAAGAAGATCCTGGGGCTCCTGCTACCCAATTAATGAAAAGCAAGTCGACTTTCTTCCTGTCTCCAGTTATATTACCTGAGCCTCCCGTGATTTCCAAATCATAAATCCCAGCTTTAACATCCCCTTTCTCACCTACAGTAACATCGCCTGTAACGTAAATTTCATCTGTGGATTTTGAATTCTCAGCAACTCTATTCATAATATCTACAACACTATCCTTTTTACTTGATGAGTCTGAATTTCCTTCTTCAGTTTCTGATGTAGATTTTGTTTCTACTTTTGGATTATTTTTAGATGAATCAGAAGTATCTGACGTAATATTTGAACTGCAAGCGACCAACATCGAACTAGCTATCACAAGCATTAACAATAATTTAGTGTTTTTCATATTCACACTACCTCCTATAGAATTAAACTTTTCTTTACTCTATTCTACTACAAATTCACAGCAAATACAATCTGTTATTATATTAACCATATGTGAATTGAAAACTATTATAATTTTTTGTACAAAAAAGTAATATAACATCAAAAAAAGCCCGTCACAACAGGCTTTTCAATGTATCATTTGATGCCGATTGCAGGGATCGAACCTGTGACCTACGCGTTACGAGTGCGTTGCTCTACCAACTGAGCTAAATCGGCGATTACCTCTTTAGTATAGCACTCTGAAAATAGATGTCAAGAAATTTTCATCACCATTAGAAAAAGCCTGTCCTGAGACAAGGCTTTGAGTCTCTTAAACTTACGAACCTGCACTTTCGTAGGCATCTAAGCCCCTGTCCCATAGTTTCAAAGAAATGACAAAGAAGATAAGGGAAATTAGAATCAAACCACCGATATTAAAGAGCACATCCTTGTCCTGCAAGAAATAGCTGGCAGGATAGTAGGCCGTAAAGGCGAAAGGGATGATAAAGCTAATCAACCAACGAAGAAGCGAATTGTAAATGGAAATTGGGTACTTAGCAAAATCATTAAACATATAGAAAATGTAAATCATGGCGCCTGACTGTTTGGTCCAAAAAGCGATACTGGCTGTCGCGATTTTCAAGGAAGTATAAATCAAGGTCGCAAAGGGGATACAGACTAGAAAAAGCAGGAATTTTGGAAGAGTCCAAGCAATGCTTGATACTGTTGTCGCTAGTAAAATTCCACCGACCAATAGTTCGCCCAAGGCATCAATCTGAAAGGTCTCGACTAGGATATGAAAGAGAGGATTGATAGGACGAGTTAGATACTTATCAAATTCCCCTTTTCGGACTAAGCGTTGACCTAGTGCCCAGAGATTGTCAAAAAAGAGATGGTCCAGTCCCTTGGGAATCAAGGAAAAACCATAGATAAAGGCAATTTCTTGAAAAGTCCAGCCTTCTAGCGAGGGGATGTGTTGAAAGATGACATTGAGAAACAAGAGGTTCAAGCCTTGGGTCAGAAAAACTCCTAGCACACCAACCACAAAATCGACCTTGTATTCCATGATTTGCTTGATATATTGTCTGATAAAAATCAGATGCATGCGTTGATATTTTTTCATACTAACCTCCCTGAATGGTAATGAAGGACTGGACTCGTTTCCAAATCAACTGAGACAAGCCCACCATCACTAAGAGCCAGAAGAACTGAAGCAAAAGCGCTTGAAGAATCTGACTGGTATCGTATTTCCCAACAATGATCATGACTGGAGTGTAGATCAAAGATGAGAAAGGCAAGAAGGATAAAATATCTGAAACAACCTTAGGAAAGAATGCCAAGGGAATCAAACTCCCAGACATAAAGGCCACTATGGAAGTCTTGAGTAAATTGGAACCCCATAGATTTTTAAACACAAAGGCTGAAAAACCAAAGCAGATATTAAAGAAAAAGTTGATCAGGTAGGCTAGGGTTAAGCTAAAGAGATAAAGGATGGTTAATCCCAGTACTTCTACACCCCCTTGCCCAGATAAGATTTTCATCAATACAATAACACTTAAAAATGGCAGTCCAACAGAGATAAAAATCAACCACTTGGATCCAAGCTCCGTAAAGAGATAAGATGCCGCAAAATGCACTGGTCGCAACAAGCGCATGATAATGGAACCATCCTTGACCTCATCACCAATCATAAAGGAAGAATCCGACCTAGTCAAAAGATTAGTCACAAAACTCATGATAATGTAGAGGGTGATATCCGCCATACTGAAGCCCTGAATCAAAGACTCTTGCGAGGAATCAAAGACAGCCTTCCAGAGATAGAAAGCTACAAAAGCTCCCATAACATCGCCAATCCGATAAAGAAGAAAGTTGACTCGATAGGTAATCAACTCCTGAACCCCTGCATTGATAAAGGGTTTGTAACGTCTCCACAATTTGACCATCTTAGAGCTCCTTTCGATAGAAGCGACGGATAATATCCTCAATATCCGTATCTAGCATCTTCAAATCACGAATTTCAAAATCAGACAGGGTTTGCTTGATAATATCAGCCGACTGGTAGCGGGAACTATCGAATTCAATATTGAGACTGTTTCCTTGTCTATCAATGGTCATATCCGAAAAATCTTCATAGTGAGAAACGAGGTGACTTTGACCTGGTAGTAGTTCAAAGGAGAGAGTCTTCATCTTGCCAAAGGTTTCCTTGAGCTGGTTAACCGTTCCATCAAAAATCTCCTGCCCCTTGTCAATCATAAAAATCCGATCACAGAGTTGCTCAATGTCGCTCAGGTCATGAGTGGTCAAGAGAATGGTTGTTTCTTCCTCCTGATTAATCTGGGTGATAGCCCGACGAATATTGTCCTTGACCGAAACGTCCAACCCAATGGTTGGTTCATCTAAAAAGAGAACCTTGGGATTATGAAGTAAGGAAGCCGCAATGTCCGCCCGCATCCGTTGTCCAAGTGAAAGAGTCCGCACGGGATCCTTGATAAATTCCTTCAAATCCAAGACTTCATTCAAAAAATCCATGCGCTTATGGAAGAGCGAGTCTGGCACATCGTAAATCTCTTTTAAGACCGTGTAGGTCTCTTGCAGGGCCAAATCCCACCATAGCTGGGTTCTTTGCCCAAAGACAACTCCAATATCCTTGACATAATCTTGACGATTGTCCTGAGGAATCTTGCCGTTAATCCGACAAAAACCAGATGTCGGTTTTAAAATTCCTGTCAGCATTTTGATGGTTGTCGACTTCCCAGCACCATTTGCCCCAATAAAACCTAAAATCTGCCCTTTGGGAACTTCAAAAGTCAAATCTTTGACCGCTTCAAAGGTCTGCTTTTCAGGATGAATAAAGGAGCGTAAAGCTCCCTTCAAACCAGGTTCCTTGACTGTCTTCACAAAATTTTTCTGAAGATGTTCCACTTCTATCATTGCCATATACTTCTCCCTATCGCAAGGAATAGCAACGTTGTATTTTTGACTACAAATATTCTAAATCCTTACTTTCTACACCTTCTCAAGGTTATTATTACTGAAGGCTTTATACCAGCCTATTATAGTCCAATAAAAAACGGAATGCAAGCGTTTGCCTACAAATTGTAAAATTAGAGATTTCTCACTTAAAATAATACTTTTAATCAAAAATTCTGGTTTAATCGTTTCCTTAAAACACCAAAAAAACCTGCCCTCATAGGCAGGTTTCATCTGTATTGTTCAGCTAGATTAAGCTTTACCTTCTGAACCGAATACGTCGATACGTTCTTCAACAGCTGCAGTAATTGCTTCGAAACCTGGTTTCAAGAATTTACGTGGGTCGAAGAGTTTTTTCTTGTCGTATTCTGCTTCGTTCGCATCGTATTCACGTACAAATTGACGTGTTGCGTTTGCAAATGCGATTTGGCACTCAGTGTTTACGTTAACTTTTGCAACACCAAGTTTGATAGCTGCTTGGATTTGGTCGTCAGGAATACCTGAACCACCGTGCAATACGATTGGGAATCCTGGAAGAGCTTCTGTCAATTTCTTCAAGTGGTCAAGGTCAAGACCTTCCCAGTTTGCTGGGTATGGTCCGTGGATGTTACCGATACCAGCCGCCAAGAAGTCAATTCCAGTTTCAACCATTGCTTTAGCATCTTCGATTGGAGCCAATTCACCTTTACCGATGATACCGTCTTCTTCACCACCGATAGTACCAACTTCAGCTTCCACTGAGATACCTTTAGCGTGTGCTTTTTCAACAACTTCCTTAGCCAACTTAAGGTTTTCTTCTACTGGAAGGTGTGAACCGTCAAACATGATAGAAGTATAGCCAACTTCAATACATTCAAGCGCATCTTCGTAGTGACCGTGGTCCAAGTGAATTGCAACTGGTACAGTAATACCCATTGATTCTACAAGGTTTTCAATGAGAGATTTACATACCTTGTATCCACCCATGTACTTAGCAGCACCCATAGAAGTTTGGATCAAAACTGGAGCTTTTTTAGCTTCTGCCGCGCGCAGGATAGCTTGAGTCCATTCAAGGTTGTTTGTATTAAATCCACCAACTGCATAACCATTGTCACGAGCTGCTTGGACAAATTTTTCTGCTGAAACGATTGCCATTATATCAGGCCTCCTCTTATTTTTTGTGGTTAAACCACTTACATTGTTTATTTTATCACTTTTTCATTAAAATTGCTAGTTTTTCCTGAAATTTTAAAGAATTACAGGGAGACTCTTAACCTTTTTAAGCGTATCTATTGCAAAAAGAAAAAGCTGACCGAAGCCAGCTTACTTGATGCGGAGAGAGGGACTTGAACCCTCACGACCTAAAGCGGTCACAGGATCCTTAGTCCTGCGCGTCTGCCAATTCCGCCATCCCCGCGATTGAGTACCTTACTAGTATAACAGGACAGCTAAGGCTTGTCAAGAAAATTTTTGACTTTATTTCAAAAAATCAACTTTCTACTCAATCAACAAGGCTAGGAAATCTAAGCGAAAATGAAGCTAATGCAGGAACACAGAAAACTTAGTGCTGCTGAGTCGCAACAAAGACAGCCACAGTTTGGTCGGGATCGTATTTTTCAAAGTCAATAGTGTAATCTCGATGAAGATCACCTGTTTCTTCTGCCTGCCAAATCCTCTGCCAAGCATGAAGAATCGCTTGCGGATCCTCCTTATCAGCCTCAAATACTTGATAGGTCTGCTCGGATGTATCAAAATCATAGATGTCCCCATCTGTCAAACGACAGATAGAGAGACTGTAGTCTCCTTTGTAATCACTAGCATAGTCATGATAGACGGCATATACCGGTTCCCCTTTGGCAAAAGCTTCTTTCACAGCTCCCTCTTGTTCCTGCCAGAGAGCTTGGATTTTTTCTACACAATGCTCATCTTGAAAATTATTAGTACGAATACTGGCCAAAATTTTCAAAAACATCTTCTTCCCTCCTTTTGCTTTTCATTATAACATTTCTCTAGAAAAGTCGCTTAGGTCAGATAAAGCAAGTCTATCTCTCCTGACTCTTTTCTACCGCTGCAGTGACAAAAGCCGTATAAAGACCTTCAGGTCGGTTCGGTCGGCTGGAGAGCTCTGGGTGGTATTGACAGGCCACGAAGAATTTATTTTCTGGGATTTCCACTATTTCTACCAAGCGATTGTCTGGTGAGACTCCAGAAAATACAAATCCAGCTGCCTCAAACTTCTCGCGAAAAGCATTGTTAAACTCATAGCGATGACGGTGACGGCGCTGTACGACTTCTTGATGGTCGTAAGCTGCTGCAGCCTTAGAGCCACGCTTAAGCTTAGAAGGATAGAGCCCCAACCTCAGCGTTCCACCCAAGTCTTCGACATCAATCTGATCACGCATGAGGTCAATAATTGGAAATGGTGTGTCTGGATTGAGCTCCGCTGAGTTGGCATCTGCCAGACCTAGGACGTGACGGGCGAATTCGACACAGGTCAGCTGCATACCCAAGCAAATCCCTAACATAGGTACATCCTGCTCACGCGCATAGCGGATTGCCTCAATCTTACCCTCGGTTCCCCTCTGGCCAAAGCCGCCCGGAACGATAATCCCATCCGCATTTCCAAGAAGCTCAGCTGCGTTTTCGGCTGTTACCTGATTCGCATCAATCCAGTCAATCTTAACCTCCGCATCATTGGCATAACCTGCATGCTTGAGCGCTTCGACAACTGAAATATAAGCATCTGGTAACTCAACATACTTACCAACCAGAGCAATATGAACCTGCTTTTTCAAGTTCATCACTTTTTCTACCATAGCTGACCACTCCGTCATATCCGCTGCCGGCACATCCAGCTTCAGATGGTCGCAAACGATTTGGTCCATTTTTTGGGCCTGCAAATTGAGAGGAATTTGGTAAAGATGCTCCACATCTAGTGACTCAATGACCGCCTCAGGCGCTACATCACAGAATTGAGCTAGTTTATTTTTGATGTTTTGTCCAACTGGTTGTTCTGTCCGAATAACCAGCATATTTGGCTGAATTCCCAGACCGCGCAATTCTTTTACAGAATGCTGAGTTGGCTTGGTCTTCATTTCGCCGGCTGCCTTGAGATAGGGCAGGAGGGTTGTATGGATATACATGACATTGTCTGCTCCAACATCCGCCTTCATCTGGCGCAAAGCTTCTAAGAAAGGAAGAGACTCGATGTCTCCAACTGTGCCTCCGACCTCTGTGATAATCACATCCGAGTCCGTCGTCCGTGCTGCCCGCTTAATCTTGTCCTTGAGTGCATCTGTAATATGCGGAATGACTTGGACCGTCGCTCCCAGATACTCGCCTTTACGCTCCTTGCGCAGGACTTCGCTATAGATTTTACCAGTAGTGACATTGGAGTATTTATTGAGATTGATGTCGATAAAACGCTCATAATGTCCCAAATCCAGATCCGTCTCAGCTCCATCATCTGTGACAAACACTTCCCCATGCTGGTAAGGGCTCATGGTACCAGGATCAATATTGATATAAGGATCAAACTTCTGAATCGTAACCTTGAGACCCCGATTCTTCAAAAGCCGGCCCAAGCTAGCTGCCACAATCCCTTTCCCGATAGAAGAAACTACACCGCCGGTGACAAAAATGTATTTAGTTGACATACATGCTCCTTTTCATAAAACAATTCGTTCCAGCAACCTCAAGGTTACTGGAATCTTATCTAGGGGAGGATTTCCCATAATCTGTCTGGAAAAGAAAAATAGCTCCCTGAAAACAGGAAGCTCTGACCTCTAAAAGAGGTGCCCGAACAGTATGATATCGCAAACCTGAAAAATTGTCAAATATTTTCAGTCAGTTTTCATCTCTTTTTTATCGACATGAGGACATGTAGTTTAAGTTCTACATAGGGTATAGACTCCGCTAAATAGGACTAGATCGTTCTAATTTTTAAAAATAATTTCGTAGCACTGATTAACGAGATCATTGGGTCACATCCACAGCTACTTCTTGTTCCAGCCAGAGTGCAATGATTGACTTGAAATTATTAGTTCGCGTACTGCTTAGACTTTTCAAAAAGTGAACGTCCCCTCTTGGCTTGATTTATGGATGGCTAACAATCATTTCTAGATCGTGACCTTCTAACTTCCAGCTAGCCACATCGCTCGGTAGGATAAAATGGTCTCCCTTATGAATTGGATAGACTTGACCATCTACTGTTAACTGACCTTGTCCATTTAATACGCTGTTGAGCGTATAGTCAGCTGTTTTAGTGAAATCAGCCTGGCCAGTCAGTTCCCACTTGTAGACAGCAAAGAAATCATTAGCAACCAGTAAAGTTGAAGACAGATTATCCACTTGTAAATTGACTGGGCGGCTATTTGCGGGTTCTCCAATATTTAAAACATCGATAGATTTTTCTAGGTGCAATTCACGGAGATTTCCTGCATCATCCTTGCGGTCAAAGTCGTACACACGGTAAGTTGTATCACTAGACTGTTGAGTTTCTAAAATCAAGATACCTGAACCAATAGCATGCATGGTTCCACTTGGTACATAGAAGAAGTCACCTGCTTTAACCTTTACCTTCGTCAAGAGCTGATCCCAGTTCTTGGATTCGATTTGTTCGCGAAGTTCTTCTTTACTCTTGGCATTGTGGCCATAGATAATCTCTGCACCTTCGTCTGCAGCAATAATATACCAACATTCAGTTTTTCCTAACTCACCCTCGTGTTTCAAGCCGTATGCATCATCTGGATGGACCTGAACACTAAGCCAGTCATTAGCATCCAAAATCTTGGTCAAGAGAGGAAAGACCGGCTCAGAACGGTCCCCGAAAAGTTCCCTGTGTTCAGCATAAAGCGTGTCTAACTTTTGACCAGCAAAACGGCCATTTTTCACAGTGGATACACCATTTGGATGGGCTGAAATCGCCCAATATTCACCGACTTTATCACTAGGAATCTCATAGCCAAACTCGTCTCTCAGCTTGGTTCCACCCCAAATTTTTTCGTGCATGACTGATTGTAGAAATAATGGTTCTGACATGTCTTACCCCCAAAATGTACTTTTCTCTATTATATCAAAAAATAGATAAGCTAAAATAATCTCCCTTCACCTTTCTATATCAAAAATTACAGTAAATTTAGTAATTACTCTTATTTCTAGGACAAATTCAAAAGCACCGCAATTGCAGTGCTTTCTTCTTTACTCTTGCTCTTCTTCAACAAACTGACTGTTGTAAAGATCGGCGTAGAAACCTCCCTGCTCCATGAGCTGGTCATGGTTTCCTTGCTCGATAATATTCCCATCACGCATGACTAGGATCAAATCAGCATTGCGAATAGTAGACAGGCGGTGAGCAATGACAAAGGACGTTCTGCCTTCCATCAGCTTGTCCATCGCTTTTTGAATCAATTCTTCCGTCCGTGTATCGACAGATGAAGTCGCCTCATCTAAGATAAGGAGTGGCGCATCTTTGAGCAGAGCCCTTGCAATAGTCAGGAGCTGCTTTTGACCAACAGAAAGGCTGACTGTGTCATCCAGAACTGTATCATAGCCGTCCGGCAAGGTCATGATAAAGTGGTGGACACCAACCGCTTTTGCAGCTTCAACAACTGCTTGGTCCGTGATATCTTTCTGATTATAGATCAAGTTTTCTTTAATAGTCCCTTCAAAAAGCCATGTATCTTGTAGAACCATAGAGAAAGCATCGTGAACTTCTGAGCGTTGCATATTCTTGATATCTACACCGTCAATCATGATTTGCCCACGTTCAATATCATAGAACTTCATGAGTAGGTTGACAATTGTTGTCTTACCCGCACCAGTAGGGCCAACAATTGCAATTTTTTGTCCAGCCTTTGCTTCTGCTGAGAAATCGTGAATAATAGTCTTATCAGGATTATAACCAAAGAAGATATCTTTAAACTGGACATGTCCTTTTACACTTGTTAATTGTTGAAGTTTATGAGAATCATCTTCCATATCTGCTTCTGCTAGAAACTCAAAGACACGTCCCATAGCTGCACTAGCAGATTGGAGTGTTGTAATTCCCTGGGCGATTTGGGAAAGAGGTTGAGAAAAAATTCGTACATAGACCATGAAAGCTACAATCGTACCCATGCTGATGGAGCCATTAATAGCCATTGTAGCACCCACAATCACGACCATCACATATCCAAAATTGCCAACAAAGTTCATCAGAGGAAACATAATTCCTGAAATAAATTGTGACTTCCACATACTAGTATACAGATTTTGATTGAGGGCATTGAAGGCCAAGCGTGTCTTTTCTGCACCATTGTAACTAGTGATAACATTGTGCCCGGAGTACATTTCTTCCACATAACCATTGATAGCTGCTAGGTTACTTTGCTGTTCTTGGAAATATCTCTGAGATTTCGCCATCAGAACTGCTGAGAAAACGAAACCCAATAAGACCGAACCAATCGTCACAAATGAAAGTACAACATTAGTATAAAACATCATAAAGAGCACAGCAATTAAAAGTAAGACCGAAGAAATCAGAGTCCCCAAGCTCTGTGTCAACGATTGTCCAACTGTATCTACATCATTTGTCACACGTGATAGGGTATCCCCTTGGGAATGACTATCAAAGTAGCTTAATGGCAGGCGGTTGATTTTCTCTGCAATCGCAGTTCTCAAACGTTTTGAAAAGTGCTGAATCATATCCGAAATAGCGTAACCCTGCGCATAATTGATAAGAGAACCCACAACATAAAGGAAAGCCAGGAAGAAACCTATATTTGAGATAGCTCCCAAGTCCATCTCACCTACTAGACCTTCTGTAATTAAGTTTGTGATTTCACGCAACTTATAGGGACCAAACACTGTAATAATACTAGAAATGATAGCACCGGCTACTGCAATGACAAAAGGAAGCTGGAAGCCTTTAATATAGGGCTTCATCTGGGTAAATAAAGATGTTTTTTTATTTTCCATTTTCTAGTTCCTCCTTTGATAATTGAGAATAAGCAATTTCTTGGTACACTTCATTCGTAGCCAACAACTCTTTATGGGTACCTTGTCCAACGACTTTACCATTGTCTAGAACTAGGATTTGATCGGCATCCATAATAGTAGAAATTCGTTGGGCGACAATCAGTTTTGTCATATGTTGGGTCTGTTCTGCCAATTCTTTTCGTAAAATACGATCTGTCTTATAGTCCAAAGCAGAGAAAGAATCATCAAATATCAAAATTTCCGGCTTACGGGCCAATGCACGCGCAATAGCCAGGCGTTGGCGTTGACCGCCAGAGTAGTTCGTGCCTCCTTGGGCTACTTCAGATTCAAGTCCTGCCTCTTTTTCTTCTACAAATAATTTGGCTTGTGCTAGTTCAAGGGCTTCCCACATTTTCTCTTCATCTAGTGGAGTTTCCATGCTTTCTCCAAAGTCCAAATTTGAAGCAATTGTCCCTGAGAAAAGTACAGCTTTCTGCGGAATATATCCTACCTTATTCCGTAGTGCTTTAAGCTCATAGTCACGGACGTCTACGCCGTCGATCAAAATCCTACCTTCTGTCACATCATAGAAACGAGGTATCAAATTGACAAGGGTTGATTTACCTGAACCAGTAGATCCAATAAAGGCAACTGTTTCACCAGCTTTAGCAGTGAAACTAACATGCTCAATTACTGCTTCAGAATTTTTTGCATAACGGAAAGAAACATCTTCAAAAGTTACTTGTCCTTTGCTTTGGCCCTCAGTCTGTGCTTGATCTTTTTCTTTGATACTGCTATCCAGTGCTAACACTTTGTTAATCCGGCCAGCCGAAACAAGGGTACGTGGTAAAACAATAAACAAAGCCCCCATCAGCAAGAAGCCAATTACAACCTGCATACCATAAGACATGAAAACAACCATATCACTGAATAGACCAAGCTTATCAGCAGATGCTGCGCTATGAATCAAATAAGCTCCAATCCAATAAATAGCCAGCGTTAAACCACTTGAAATTCCGCTCATAATCGGATTGAACAAAGACATGAAGCGGTTAATAAAAATATTAAGGCTAGTTACCTCGTCGTTTGCTGCACCAAATTTTGCATCCTGGTAATCTTCTGCATTATAGGCCCGAACAACCCGAATCCCTGTCAAACTCTCACGTGTCACACTATTTAATTTATCTGTCAAGGTTTGTACAATAGATTGCTTTGGAAAAGCCAAAGTCACTAAGACAATCGTCATTAATATAATGGCTGCAACCGCGACTAAAACAGCGATCAACCAAGCATCTGATTTGCCAACAACCTTCGTCATAGCCCAAATAGCCATGATGCTTCCTCGAATAACAACTTGTAATCCCATAGCGATAAACACCTGAATTTGGGTAATATCGTTGGTTGTTCTGGTCAGAAGGCTAGGGATAGAGAATTTTTTAATCTCTGAATCAGAATAATCCAAGACACGATTAAAAATATCCTCACGCAAGCGGGTAGTATAGCTAGAAGCCATCCGAGAGGACACAAAACCAGCTATTACCAAGGAGAACAAGCTGGCAAAGGATAGGCCCAGCATTTTCAAACCTGGTACCCATAGATCTCCTGTCGTTGTCCCCGGTGTCTGTAGTAAAGTTGTAATTTCTGACATATAAGTCGGAACTTCTAACTCTAGATAAACGGTCAGACAGATAAAAACAACTGTCATCAAAATCAGGCCGATTTCTTTTGACGTCAAGCGTTTAAATAATTTAAACATCGGCATCCTCGCTTTCTAATTTCTCAATATTTTGGTGAAATTTCGCCATAACCAGAGTGAAGGTTGCCAATTCTTCTTCTGAAACACCCTGGAGGAGACAGCGATCGATTTCATTAAAAAAATCATGTAACTCTTTCAATTGTTGTTTAGACTGGGCTGTTAAATGAATCATCTTGGCCCTTTTATCTGTCTCGCTTACCTCAAGAAAGATAGATCCATTTTTTTCCATCCGTTTGATTAGATTGCTGGCCACCGACTTAGAAATATCTAACTCATGCTCGATATCCCTAATAAAGGTCGAAAGTCCTCTCTTCGCTCGGTGAGATACGATGTGAAGAACTTGACCTTGTGGACCTCCCATAAATTCCATCCCACAAACCTTGGCGCGTTTCTCAATGATCCGTTGAGTTTTTCTGCCAAAGCGTTTGAATTCTAATAAAGGCTTTTCCAATACATGCTCCTTTCCATTTAGTTCTCTTGAGAACAAATAAGTTTCCGTGAGAACTATTCTACCACTTCAAAAGCGAAAGTCAAGAAAAAAGTTTCCGTGAGAACTATATTTTTTAAAAAAGAAACCGGGAACCAAAGTCCCAGTTCTATCTATTCAAAAAATCTCGCCATTCAGCTATTCTACGCCTCATCAACTCTTCTTTTAATGCTCTAAAAACGTCTATTAAATAGAAAAATGAGGTTCCCTCGTCTCATCTTTACTTTCTTCTTTTCTATGGAAATAGCCACTTAATATGAGGAGCCAATTCGGAAATCTGTTGATGGAGTTCGTTGAAACTAACATCTTTCACATGGTCCAAATTTAAAGAAATGGCACTTGCGTCTTGATCCTTAGGATAAAAATATAGAATTCGAATGTCCGGATCTGCAGACGTCCTATGAGACCGGTAAAGATCATATTCAATCATCTCAATCTCCTGCCATAAGAAGAACTTCTCGCTTTTATCTGATAGCCCTCTTAATCTCATTCCCGATTGATCTATCTCTAGAATCGGAGGTCTATGATTGGAAATATAGCCTAAAACAAACATCAAAATAGCAATGATCCCCACCCCCCAATGGACCATACTTAACATAACATCACTTTCTTCAGTAGTCCGACCATTTCTCTCATCCTCTTTGCTGGTTGGATTACGATAAATTATTTGATTCGCATTATTCTGACTTTCTAATGCAGTAGTCTGCTTATCTAAAGAGGCAAAGCCCATAGTAAAAAAGATTCCCAAGAGCAAGAGAAAGCCTATGAAATAAAAAGTTGAGCCATCGCGCTTATATACTTTCATTCTATCCCCCTATATGAGAATCCCTTCCAAATGATCCAGCTCGTGCTGACAGATTTGAGCTGGAAAGTCTTTCAGAGTTATGGTTTGTGGTTGCCAATTTCGATCTAGGTAATCGACAGTAATTTCTTGATAACGGGTTATAGATCTGCTACCAACAAGAGACAGGCAAGCTTCCTCTGTCTGATAAGGGCCTGACTTAGCGCGCAAGACTGGGTTAAACATAATGATTGGAACCAGCCCGTACATAAAAATGATCACGCGCTTCTTAACCCCAATCATATTGGCCGCAAGACCGACACAGTTTTCTTGATTGGCTAGCAGAGTATCCTGCAAATCTTGAGCAAGGTAGAGATCGGATTTTACAGCTACTTCTGATTTTTGCTGTAAAAAGAGAATATCTTTTACAATAGATTGTTGCATGTTACACCTCATATAATAAAGGCCTGATCAAGTCAGACCTTTACTCCTTTATTTTGCATGTCGTTCACTGATTTCTTTAGCCAGTACAAAGTTACCCAACGTTGCTGAACCATTACCAGCTACAGCTGGTGTCACAATATAATCACGAACATCTGGAACAGGAAGATAACCATTGAGTAGTACTGTGAATTTCTCGCGAACACGGTCCAACATGTGCTGTTGCGCCATTACTCCACCACCAAAGACAATCACATCTGGGCGGAAAGTTACAGTAGCTTGAATCGCAGCTTGAGCAATGTAGTAAGCTTGAATATCCCAGACAGAGCTGTTAAGCTCAATATTTTCACCACGGATTCCGGTACGAGCTTCCAAGCTTGGACCAGCTGCCAGACCTTCCAAACAGCCATTGTGGAAAGGACAGACACCATTAAATTCTTTTTCTACATCCATCGGATGCTTAGCTACATAGTAGTGACCCATTTCTGGGTGACCAGCACCACCGATAAATTCTCCACGTTGAATCGCTCCAGCTCCAATTCCTGTCCCAATTGTATAATAGACTAAGTTTTCAATACGGCCACCAGCATTGTTGCGAGCTACCACTTCTCCAAAAGCGGAACTATTAACATCAGTAGTGAAGTAAATTGGTACATTAAGAGCACGACGAAGGACACCAACGATATCCACATTCGCCCAATGTGGCTTTGGAGTTGTCGTAATGAAACCGTATGTTTTTGAATTTTGATCAATATCAATTGGTCCGAAAGAGCCAACAGCTAAACCAGCTAAATTATCAAAACGAGAGAAAAATTCAATCGTTTTATCTAAAGTTTCAATCGGTGTTGTAGTAGGAAACTGTGTTTTTTCAACAATTTCAAACTTCTCATCACCAACCGCACAGACGAACTTAGTCCCGCCAGCTTCCAAACTTCCATATAATTTTGTCATAAAATTCCTCTTCTTTTATGCTATCAGAATTAAGTTAATCAGACTTCCCTGACACCTTTAATCTGATTTGCAAGTTTTTCTTTTTTGCATTCAATTTATTATAGCATATCTCACGGCAACTATTTCACCAAACTAAATTTTTTTCATGCTTTTTTCAAGACATTTAACCAATATCCTGCTCCTAAAAAATATCCCCCAAGTTTTCTCGGGGGAGTTGTCAATTCACTTCTTACTCATAAATCATTGGAAGCTGACTGTATTATTTTTTATGATCATTTTTGATTCTGGTGAGATATCCGTTTGTTCTAGTGTTATAATCGTTTCACCTTTTTCATCCAATATATGCCAAGCACCATCTTTATGTCCTAACAAAGCAACACCATTCTCTCCGCTATCTTCATCTTTATATGTTGTAGAAAATGCCTGATCCACACCCTCTAGTAAGCGCTCCTCTTTCGTACTAAGGGTTACCAAATAGTAAGCTCCCGCTCGAACACCTAGCGCATACTGATTATCAATCTGAGTGTACTTTTCATAAGCTGAGTGGGAAGATAAGGCGCTACTGAGAGTTTTACTCAATTGTTTCTTCACCTCTTCACTTCTTTTCTCATCTATAGATTGAATTGTTTTCTGTACATCTTTGACCTTAGCAACTTCCTGTCTTTTGGCTTCTCTAGCCTGATAAATCAAGAAGGTTCTCACCAAAAATGAACTCCCAAAAACCAAGCCGACAATCAGAGAAATGACATTACCTTTTTTCTTCATCCGATCCCCCATGTATCTATAAGTAGTATATAAGAAATGTTTCCTTATAACCTATAGCATAACAGAATATTTTTGAGAAAACAAATAAAACCTAGCAGAACTAGGTTTTATGATCTTATTCAACGGTTACTGACTTGGCCAAGTTACGTGGCTTATCAACATCCAGACCACGATGCAGGGTTGCATAATAAGCAACGAGCTGGGTTGGAACGACCATAGAAATCGGTGACAGATAAGGATGTACTTGACTGAGTACAATATCATCATTGTCTTTGGCTACATTTTCTTCAGCAATGGTCAATACATTGGCACCACGAGCTGCTACTTCTTGGATATTTCCCCGCGTGTGGTTGGCAAGGACAGGATCTGATAAGAGGGCCAGAACTGGTGTTCCTTCTTCAATCAAGGCAATCGTACCATGTTTTAATTCACCAGCTGCAAATCCTTCACACTGAATATAAGAAATTTCTTTAAGCTTGAGGCTGGCTTCCATAGCTACATAGTAATCTTGACCACGACCAATATAGAAGGCATTGCGAGTTGTTCCCAAGAGATTGTCAACCTTGCTCTCAATTAGCTCTTTCTCAGAAAGGGTCGATTCAATAGACTGGGCTACCAAGGATAGTTCATGAACAAGGTCAAAGGCTGCAGCTTTTTCCGAAGCATTGGCGTCTCCTACTGCTTTAGCTAAGAATGCCAAGGCAGCAATTTGTGCAGTATAGGCCTTGGTTGAAGCAACCGCGATTTCAGGACCTGCATGAAGAAGCATGGTATGATTGGCTTCACGAGACAAGGTTGATCCTGGCACATTTGTAACTGTTAGGCTTGGAATCCCCATTTCATTGGCCTTGACCAAGACCTGACGACTATCAGCTGTTTCGCCTGACTGACTAATAAAGATAAAGAGTGGTTTTTTACTGAGAAGTGGCATACCGTAGCCCCATTCAGATGAAATTCCCAGCTCAACTGGCGTATCTGTTAATTCTTCAAGCATTTTCTTAGAAGCAAAGCCAGCATGGTAAGAAGTCCCTGCTGCAAGAATGTAAATACGGTCAGCTTCTTGTACAGCCTTGACGATAGCTGGATCTACAACTACTTGCCCGTTTTCATCCGTATAAGCTTGGATGAGTTTACGCATGACAGTTGGCTGCTCATCGATTTCCTTGAGCATATAGTAAGGATAGGTTCCTTTACCAATATCAGACAAGTCTAACTCAGCAGTATAACTTTCGCGTTTCTGAAGGTTACCGTCATAGTCCTGAACCTCTATACTGTCTTTACGAACAATAACCAACTCTTGGTCATGGATTTCCATAAATTGATTGGTTTCCCGAATCATGGCCATGGCATCTGAGCAGACCATATTATAGCCTTCTCCCAGACCGACTAGAAGCGGAGATTTATTTTTTGCAACGTAAATGACCTCTGAATCCTCTGAATCAACCAAGGCAAAGGCGTAAGATCCACGGATAATATGAAGGGCTTTTTTAAAGGCCTCTAGGACTGATAAACCGTCTTCTTCAACAAATTTCCCAATCAAATGCACTGCAATTTCAGTATCTGTCTGACCTTTGAAATGGTGACCTGAAAGGTATTCTTCTTTGATCTCCAAATAGTTTTCAATGACTCCGTTGTGCACCAAGACAAAACGTCCTGTCTCAGAGCGATGAGGATGGGCGTTGCTCTCGCTTGGTTTCCCGTGAGTAGCCCAGCGGGTATGACCAATACCAGTCGAACCTGCCACGTCGATTCCAATTTTAGAACGCAGGTCTGCAATACGGCCGACAGATTTGACCAGGCTAGAATTTTTTCCTGTTGTTACAAAAATTCCAGCTGAGTCATAACCACGGTATTCCAATTTTTCCAAACCCTGCATTAAAATATCTGTTGCGTTGCGATTTCCGACAACTCCGACAATTCCACACATACTTACTAATTGAGTGATGCACCACGGACATCACTACTCTCCTTTAAAATTGGTATAGTCTGATACATTAGGTATCAAACAAGCAAGAACAGTATATAGTTTTCTTTTTCCCTTGTCAAGCTTTAAAATTGGTATAGCTAAAAAATATAAGATATACTCTCCATCTTAGCCAAGCAAAAACCCTGTTACCAAAGATAACAGAGTACTCACTCACTCAAAACCATTGTTTTGACTTAATTCTTTAAACCAATAACCTGATTTCTTAATAATCCGTTCTTGAGTTTCCAAATTCAATTCAATCAGGCCATAACGGTTTTTATAGCTATTGAGCCAAGACCAGCAATCGATAAAGGTCCACATGAGGTAGCCTGTACAGTTGGCCTCGTCTTGAATGGCACGGTGGAGCTGGCGCAGATGGCCTTTGACAAAGTCAATACGATAATCATCTTGGATAAAGCCATCTTTACGGAATCTTTCTTCATCTTCAACTCCCATTCCATTTTCCGTCAGCATCCATTCGATATTGCCATAATTTTCTTTGATATTTTGAGCGATATCATAAATCCCTTGCTCGTATATTTCCCAGCCACGGTGGGGATTGATTTTACGACCAGGCATGACATATGGCTCATAGAAATGCTCTGGCAGGAGTGGACTGTCCGGATGCTTTGCAAAACGCGGTGCCATAACCCGCAAAGGCTGGTAGTAATTGACTCCAAGGAAGTCCACGGTGTGCTCGCGAATGAGTTCCAACTCCTCCGCTGTATAATCTGGCAGCAAATCATGCTCAGACAAAATCTCCACTAACTCCTCTGGATAAGTCCCTAAAACAGATGGATCTAAGAAAGATTGGGCTTGGAAGAGGTCTGCAATACGCGCAGCCTTCACATCAGCAGGATGTTGGCTTCGGGGATAAGCCGGTGTCAAGTTTAGGACAATCCCAATCTTAGAGTCAGGCAAGATTTCATGACAAGCCTTGACTGCAAGACTACTAGCTAGTTGTGTGTGATAGGCTACCTGAACCGCTGCTTTTGCATCTACCTTGTGAGGATAATGGGCATCATAAAAATAGCCAAACTCCACCGGAACGATAGGTTCATTAAAGGTAATCCATTGATCTACCAAGTCCCCATAGGTCTCAAAACAGAAACGAGCATAGTCAACATAGGCCTTGATGGTTGCCTTATTTTCCCAACCATCCCCATCTTCTTGAAGTGCAAAAGGCAGGTCAAAGTGGTAGAGATTGACTAAAAGGCGGATTCCCTTAGCCTTAATGGCTTCAAAGACCTGTCTGTAGAAAGCCACTCCTTGAGGATTAACTTCGCCTCGGCCTTGTGGGAAAACCCGTGACCACTGGATAGAAGTTCGAAAGGCTGTATGACCTGTCTCGGCTAGAAGATCAATATCTTGCTCCCAATGTTCATAAAAAGTAGATGTTTGTTCTGGGCCGATTTCATTGTAGTAGCGATTAGGCTCCACTTTGTACCAGTAATCCCAAAGATTGTCACCCTTGCCGTCACCAGGCACGCGGCCTTCAGTTTGCGGACCAGATGTGGAAGAACCCCAAACAAAGTCTTTTGGAAATGTAAGCATATGGTTACCTCACTTTATAAAGTCACCTTCATTATACTCTTTCTGATGGTATAAAAACAGGACCTATTTATTCCAATTTTTCTGCTTTTTAAAGAGAAAAATTCTAAATAGATCCTTAGCTTTATCTGATTCATTAGTCTACTTGCTGGCGGTAGGCCTTTGGCGACTTGCCACAGAGTTTTCTAAATACTTTGTAGAAATATCCAACATTGCTGTAACCCACTGCATAACAGACATCTTCAATACTGTCATTGGTTGACAAAAGCAACTGTTGGGCCGCCTTAATTCTCTGCTTATTCAGAAGCTCAGCAAAGGTCGAATTGGTCTCACGCTTAATCAACTGTCCTAGGTAGACCGGATTAATAAAGAGGTCTTTACTGATATCCTTTAAAGACAGATCCTTTTGATAATCGCGACCAATGACTTCTAGAACACTGGCGACGTTTTCATTCATACGATACTGAGCAAATAGATGAGTTAGCTTTTGCTTAATATAATCTAGCAGGTCCTCAAAGGACATCATGCCTTCAATCTCCTTGATAATGCTGGTCATATCATCTGGTTTCAAATGCTCGAACAAATGATAAACATCCATCATAAATTGAATAAAGAGCTGTTTGGTAATCGATATCCTTGGTGTGTGACTCAAGACGACACCTTTTAGCAAGTCTAATTCGTCCAAAATCTGATTGATATTCCCCTGAATAATCACACGATACATGGGTTCATAGTATTGGAAAAGGGGATCCGCCTGATGCAGGCCAACCGTTCCATAAAAGACAACTTTCTCAAGATTGGATTTGAATTGTTGCAAATTATCTTTGTAAGGAGGCTCCAGCTCTATCTGGTAGAGGCTCTCTTCTTTCGTATGTGATAGGAAAAGATATAAGGTCTGACCAGATACGGAATAAGAAGTAGAAGCGATACCTTGAGGGATTCGACTAGCTCCTAGCCAAATTGTTCCTTCCTTTTCTAACAGTCTAGTCAAATCCTCCTCTGATAGACCATCTTGGAAAATTGCTTCCATTTGATGGTGAGAAGATTGGTCAAATTGCTTGGAAAGTTTCTCTAAAATAGCTGCAAGCTCAACCTTATTGACAGGTTTGACCAAATAATCAGCCACCTGCAAATTTAGGGCCTTTTTGACATATTCAAACTCCTGATAGCCTGACAAGATGATAAAGGCGAGTTTAGGTAGGCTTTCTTTCATCTGGGCAATCATTTCTAGGCCATTCATACCTGGCATATTGACATCGGTGATGACCAAATCAACAGGGTGGTTTTTAACATAGTCTAGCGCTTCTTCAGCATCATTGGCTGTTGCCACAACCTCCATATTCCATTTTTCAAAAGGGATGAGAACTTTCAGACCTTCGGTAATCATGTATTCATCATCAACTAGTAATACTTTATGCATGGTGTTTTCTTATTCATCCTTGATCTCTATAATATAGCGAACGCCCCTATTTTCTCCCGACTCTACAGCAATGCTATAGCGATCTCCAAAGAAAAGCAAGAAACGTTCGTGGATATTGATAATCCCAATCGAGGTCCTTTTCTCCTTATTTTCCGAATTTTCCAATTGACGCTTGGCTAAAATTTGCTGGATTTCTGCAAGCTGGTCAGCCTTTATTCCACGGCCATTGTCTTGAACAATGATTTGAACTGCATCAGATTTTTTCAAGACTTTGACACTGATTACATTATCCTTTCTGCGATAGTCTACACCGTGGACGAAATAGTTCTCCACCAAAGGCTGGATAGTAAACTTAGGAATAATCATTCCTTTAAGCTCCTCAGCAATGGTAAAGCCATAAGCAACCGAGTTTGGATGGCGCACCATACAGAGATAACTATACTTACGACAGAACTCCAATTCGCTTTCCAGGGTCACCTGCGTCTCATCAGAAATATTGTTTCTCAGCAAGCTGCTAAATTCATAAATAATATCCGCAAGTTCTTCTTGGCTCTTCATAACCGCATACATACGAATAAACTCCAGAGTGTTATACATAAAATGCGGATTGATTTGGGCCTGCAAAGCCCGCATATTGGCATCTTTTTGACTCAGCTGTAGCTGGTAGATGTCATGAATATTGCGATCAAGATTATCCAACATGGTGTTGGTGTTATCAGCAATCAAGAGCAATTCCTGCTCCTTGGTTGCAGTCTCAATTCTTAAGTGACTGTCTCCTTGTCCTATTGCTTGGATCGTATCCACCAAATCAATAACCTGGCGCTGATAGTTGCGGAATACTCGTTGCAGAATCAGATAAAGACTGCCTGTTAGAATTGCACTAATACCCACTATGACAATGGCATTTACTAAACTTCTCTCTAAAACATAATGTTCTGGAACAGCCACTTGAACACCATAGCCATGAGGTGTCTCCTTGACCAGCCAATTCTTACTTTTCCCTTCCCCAAATGTCAGCATATTTTTTTGGAAGGGCGAGGTAATTTTAACCAGTACAGGGGTTGTATTTCGAATATTGTCAATCGTTTGTTCAAAAACTTGGGAATCAATCGTTAGATAAACGACCCCGATATGGTTGCTGGTGACACTGTCATAAATAGGGATTGGAAAAGCATTCTTAGCTGGCTTATATTTACTAGCTTCAACTTGCATTCCTCCTTGTTTTTGACGAGTTGAAACAAAGACTGTCTTGTAATCCTGCAATGCAATATCAAAACCAGCCACAAAATCATTCTGCAGATAAATATCGGCAATATTCTCGTGTAGCGAAACTTCAACAATCCCAAGAAGACCATTATTTAAACGCCAATAAATGTATTCGGATGGCGACATGGTGAAATAATTATAGACACCTTCTAACTTGGCCTGGTTACCTACAAGACTTTTAGTGATTTGAACACCACGCTGATAGTAGGATTCAACTTCGTCAACCAATCTTGTTGAAATACGCTGGGAAGTTTCTGTTACTTCTTGAACCTTGGACTGCCAACTGGCATAAGAGATTAACAAAGCTACAAAGCCAACAATGACAAACATGGTCATTGCATAGACTCTTAGCAAGGAATTTAACCAAAATTTTTTCATGGTTGGTCCACTAATCTAGAAGCAATCAACTGATAGACTGGTTCTAGTAAATCACTGATAAAGAAATGCCAAGCCCCCAGAAAGACAAAGAAAACCAAGGCAGGCATGTAATAAAAGATTGCCATAATCATGGCCGTTCCAAATGCAATCTTAAACATTGCACCTACATTCAAAAACATGCCAATAAAGGAAAGCTTGATCGAATTTATATAAGACAACTCGAAATAAACTTGCAATTTCAAATAAACTGCGTAAGCTAGTGGCAATAGAAGAGCTAAAAGCAGGTTTAAAATACTGATAATCACAGTTAAAATAGACTGAGGCAGCTGAACAAGAAGATAGAGGCCATACAAGAAAACTGCCTCAATTGAAAGTAGGGTATAAAAAACCTGATTAGAACGAAGAAAGTTCTCTTTAAATAAGGACCAAGCCTCTTGCCACTTATAAGCTTTATAATCATATCGGTATTGAGCAAAAAGAGTCATTAAAACCGTACTAGCAGGTGCTAGGCCAAACAAGACACCACCACAGAGAGTCAGGACTAAAAAAATTCCCGATGCCAGCATTGCCATATAAATTTTTTGAAAAACAAATTCAATGAATTTCCCCATATCCTACCTCTTCTATTACATCTTCAATCTAAAAATCATATAAACAAATTATACCATATTTTAGATCCTTACTCTTTTCAAAATTGAACAATCGAACAAGAAAAAAACAAGAAGGTCGGGATCTAAATCCCAACCTCAATGTTTACCTCGGCTTATTTTTTAGCAGCCAAAAATTCATCGTATTGTTTTTGCATTTCTTTCAGTACTCTGTCGTAAGCACCTTCAGATTTAAGTTTTTCCATCAATTCTGGAATAGCTTTTTCTGGGTCTACTGTACCAGTGTTAATAGCTGTATCAAATTGTTGCATTGTGTTTGTAACAGCTGTGATATCAGATTTAACTGGTTCTGTGTTGAAGATAAATCCAAGAGCTGGTGATTCTTTTGCTTCAGCCAATTCTTTCTTAGAATCTTCAATTTGTTGATCAGTTACATTTTCGTTGATGTAAAGGATCCAGTTGTTACCAGTGTTCCATCCAGACATGTGAGTGTTTCCGTTATAGCCATCCAAGACTTTTACACGGTTTTCTGAACCTTTAACTTTTTCCCAGTTTTCTCCCTCTGGTCCATAAACAAGTCCATTAAGAAGTTCTGGGTTAGTGTTCAATTCGTTCAACACTTGCATTGCTTTTTCTTTGTTCTTAGAGTTGTTTGAGATGACAAAGTTAGCAACTTGAGTTGTTTGGTTTTTCTTGATGAATTTAGTAATTGGTTTGATTTCGATCTTACGGTTTGCTACACGTGAAAGCAAGCTGTTACCATAGTCAGCAGGACCTACTGTTTCTTCACGAACAAGCCATGTATCGCTGTTGTGTTCGTAAGTGGTATCACTTGTTGCTACGTCTTTAGGAATGTATCCAGCATTGTAGAATTTGTGAAGAGTCTTCAAGTGTTCTACGAAGCGAGGGACTTCATAACGGTTGACGATCTTAGTAGTGTCACCTTCCATATCGATAACAAATGGAAGACCGTTTGCTACTGGGTAGTCAAAGTTTTCTGATGGAATGAAGTTTTTACCAATTGCAAATGGTACAACGTTTGGATCTTTTTCTTTGATTGCTTTCAAAACAGGTTCAAGTGTTTCATATGAATTCACGTTTGAAATGTCAATTCCATATTTTTCCAAAAGAGGTCCGTTGAAGGCAAAGTTTTGTGATGATGCTACGTTAGCAGCTACTGGAACAGCATAGATCTTACCATTTACAGTGTTACCTTTGATGTAAGCAGGGTCGAGAGCTTTGTAAAGTTCTTTCCCTTCTTTCTTATAAAGGTCTGTCAAGTCAGCATAAGCACCTTTTTGAGCAGTTACAACATAGTTATCAGCAAAAGCGATATCATAGTTTTCACCAGATGAAGTAATTACAGACATTTTCTTGCTGTAGTCACCCCAACCAAGGTATTGCATTTCTAATTTAGCATTAACTTTCTTTTCCAAGATCTTGTTAGCATTTTCCAACAATTTGTCCAAGTTGTCTGGTTTATCACCAATTTGGTACATCTTAATGGTTGTTGGACCATTTTCTGAACTAGATGATTTACTGCTACCGCAGGCAGCCAAAGCTGTAATCAAGAGTGCGCTGGCTGAGAAGAGTGCGACTTTTTGCCACTTTTTCATAAGAAAAACTCCTTTATTTTTATTTTTTGATAAACAATTTAATGAACTGATAAGCTCAGTTACGAAGCTGACTTCAAGGAAGTCCATACTTGACAGGCAAGTTTAGGACTTTTATTCCTTGACCCCACCAATCGTTAAACCTTTTACGAAATAACGTTGGAAGAATGGGTAGAGCATTGCAATTGGCAAGGTTGCCACAACCACCATGGCCATACGACCAGTTTCTTTAGGCAGTCCACTGGCTGCCCCAACAACTTGTGATGACAGACCTGATGATTTTGCGATGTAGTCCATATTTGATTGGATTTGCATCAGCAAGTATTGCAAAGGATAGAAATCTGGATTTTTGATATAAAGCAAGGCATTGAACCAGTCATTCCAATAAGCTAGAGCTGTGAAGAGACTGATTGTTGCAATACCTGGTAGAGCAAGTGGTAAACAAATTTGGAAGAAAATCCGTGTTTCACTTGCACCATCAATCTTAGCTGATTCAAGAATTGCTTCTGGAATCGTCCGTTTAAAGAAGGTACGCATCAAGATAATGTTAAATGGAGAAAGCAACATTGGTATAATCAAGGCCGCAATGGTATCTCCGATTCGTAGCAACTGAGTTACCACGATGTAACCTGGAATCATACCTGCATTAAAGAGCATGGTAATCAAAGCAAATACTGTAAAGAAGCGTTTGTATTTAAATGTTCTTCTAGAAATTGCATATGCGTATGTCGTTGTCATGAAGACATTGACGCTGGTACCGACTGCTGTCACAAACAGAGTGATAAAAAGGGAGTTTAAAATTTTGTCCTTAAACTGTACCAGGAAAAGATAACCGTCAAAGCCAAATTTAGAAGGCCAGAAGCTGAAACCATTTGTCGCTATCACAGACTCATTTGTAATAGAGATCATAATAACGAAGATAAATGGTAAGATACAAGATAGGGCAATAATCCCGATTAAAATACTGAAAAATAAGTTAGCTGGCTTACTGAAGGCATGGATACCAACGTTATCGATTTTTTCTTTTTTGATTTTTTCCGATTTTTTCATTGGTTCCTCCTTTCTAGAATAGCGCAGAATCTTTATCTATGCGACGAACAATCAAGTTAGATACTAAAACGAGTATTAAACCGACAACGGATTGGTACAATCCTGCAGCTGCGGCCATTGTGATGTCCCCAGTTCCTGAAAGTCCATTGTAGACATATACGTCCAAAACGTTAGTAACACTATAGAGAGATCCTCCTCCTCCGTTACGGGTTACTGTATAGAAGAGACCGAAATCCGCGCGGAAGATATTTCCGACTGCTAGAATGGTCAAGACCGTAATCAGAGGTGTTAGCTGAGGCAAGGTAATGTTGCGAATGCGTTGCCACTTGGTCGCACCATCCACTGTTGCTGCTTCATAGTAGGTCGGGTCAATCCCCATAATGGTTGCATAGTAGATAACACTACTATATCCAAGTCCCTTCCAAATACCCAAGAAGAGCAAAAGAGCCGGCCAAATTCCTAAAGTTGTATAGAAGTTAATGGCTTCCTTTCCAAAACCTTGAAGCAAGTGATTAATCAGTCCTTTATCAATGTTTAAGAAAGCATCTACAAAGTAACTGATAATAACCCAAGACAAGAAATAAGGGAAGAGCATCGAAGTTTGGTAAACTTTCACTAACTTCTTAGATCGCATTTCACTAAAGATAATCGCAATCGCCACTGCAGCAATCAAACCTAGAATGATAAATCCGAAGTTGTAAAGCAGGGTATTACGGGTGATGATAAATGCGTCCCTCGAGCTAAATAGGAATTTGAAGTTATCCCATCCCACCCATTTACTATTTAAGATACTGGCAATGAAACCATCAGGGTGAATATGGAAATCCTGAAAGGCAACTACGTTTCCGAAAACCGGAATGTAGAAGAATAAAATCAACCAAATAACTCCTGGCAGAACCATGAGCAAGAAAACGAAATTTTCTTTTAATGTTTTTATCAACTTTTTCATGCAAATCTCCCTTTCTATTTAGTTGACACCGTTTTCACATTTCTATTATATGCTTTTTTAAAAATAATTTTAAACTCCAAATTATAGAAAAAACTATACAAATTATTTATCCAATTTATAGATAAAAATGAGATGAAAAAGCCGACCCCCAAAAGGTCGGCTTTTTGCTAAGTCGTATAAATCGTTGAGGCCGTTGCAATCAAGTGCCATTGGTTGGCCGTTGTCGCTGTCAAACCTTGGTCCTTATAGAAATCATTAAAAGGCAAGATTTCTTGTTCTAATTCTTCGACACGCTCGATTTGACCACTAATGTATTGCTCTAAGCGTTCTTGTGCTCGTTTGATCCGTTTGAGTAAACCTCCAAAACGGATGTCAATTGTGTCCAAGCCAAAAATCTTATTTTCCTGCTGCCATTGGCGACTAAATTGGTCCGAAAAGTCTTCAACCATTTGGTAAAGCTGGGGTAGATCTTTTTCAGCTAAGGCTGACAAATGTTCTTTATCACCATTACGATAAGCTTTCTGAATGCCAGATGTTATGGAAATCTTCAAAGCTAAGAGTGCATTTAACTGGGCTTGTGTCTCAAAAATATAACCATATTCGCCCGCTCTTTTGCTGACTTCCTTTAACTGTTGAGCAGATACTTCGAAATGCTGCTTGTCTTCTTCCGGTCGGATATGGCGTTCCAGCAGGGGACAGAGGATGTCTTGGTAAAGGACATAGCGATTTGGATTGATACCACTGAGGTTTTCTGGTAAACCTGGCAAGAGATTGGCCAAATCTATTTTCATAAAATCATCAAAGTCAAGCCCTGTGCTCACTAAGAAGTGTTCTGAAACTTTCTTCAAGTCATTTCGATAAGCTAGTTCCGCCCAAATCTGCAGAGCAGGTAAGATTGAGAATTGAGAAGTTTCTCCACCATTATCTCCCCAGCCTGTCACAATCACTTCCTTGACCTGATTTTTCCTGCAGGCCTTATTGGCTTCGATAGCTACCAAGCGGCTGAAATGATTGTGTGGTGTAAAGCCAATCCACTTCCAAGCGCCACCAGCAAAGGCAATATTTTGACTGATTTTATGATGATTTTGGAAGTTGCGATTGTATTTTTCCTCGCTATCCTGATAATAATCCCAATAAACCAAGGTCACTCGGTCTTTAAGACGATCTAGATAAACACGAGTTTCTTCTGGGATTTCTACATCACGGTCGTACTGACCATCTGCAGACATGAGTTTGAAGAACATATCGCTCCACATCTGACAGTGGAAACCATACTTATCTGCAATATCCAAGACTCGCTCAAGGTGTTGACACATGAGAAGACTGCGGTTTTGGAAACCATGTTGAATCAAATAACGTCCGAGACCGACCAAGTGGGCTTCATCCATGCCGATATTAATCTTGCGTGTACGCAAATGGGCCATCGTCTGGAACATGCCCTCGATTAGGTCATAAACTTTTTCTTCACCAATCAGCAGGATATCCTCAACATCTCGCAGTTCTTGTACTTCTTTGACACCCCATTTGACAAAAGCTGACAGATGAGCCAAGGTCTGAATGCAAGGAACAAAGGTCATATCAAAATCTGCGGCATAATCTTCAATCTCTTGCAATTCTGCAACGGTGTAGCGTCCTCTGAAATAGCCAAAATAAGGCTGATTTTCTATCTCATAGGTATCTTCCATATAGAGCTCAAAGGTAGAATACCCCATCAAAGCCAAGACCTCAATCATCTGCTTAGCTGAGCTTAGGTTTAAGACGGCATTGCGGGAGCAATCAGCCATATAGGCCAAATCCTCATAGGCTGCCTCTTCCTCAATCTGCACTTCGTCTTGACCTGATCCAAGCGCAGAAGATAAAAGCACCAAAGCTCGATAGAGCTGATGAGGTTGCTTAAAACTAACTTGATAACGCCCCTGACGTCCTTCAACCTTGATCGATCTAGCTGAATCAGTGACAAGACTGACTTCAATCTCCCCCAAGTTCAAATACTTTTCTAAACGGGAAAGAGCTTTTTCTTGTTTACTAGATAATCCTAAGAATGTGGCCATTGGCCTTCCTCCTGTAACCAGTTTACTAAAGCACCATACAGATTAGCCTCTCCTTGGTAGGTACAAGCCAGAATCTCTGGTACAACCGAATATTCTTCATAGCGATCAACATAAGAAGCAATCGCTGAGCGGACACCTTGAATAAAGTCAGGATTTTGGCTGATAGAGCCACCCAAACTAATCACATCCGGATCAAATAAATATTGGATATTGAGCAGCCCCTTGGCAAGGTTTCGGTTCATCTGCTCAATTGCTGCTTGGCAAGTTTCATCTCCTGCAGCCGCAGCTTCATAGATCTTCTTACCATTCCAGTCTTGCGAGCCGGTACTAGCTTGAACAGAGCGAACAAGACTACCTGTCGAAGCAAGAAGTGACCAATTCCCTAGCGTCTCAGCTGGTTCAGACAAGAGCATATAGCCAAATTCTCCACCCAGATGGTGCTTGCCACGGTGCAATCTGCCATTGAGAATCATGGCGCCACCAATACCAGTACCAACGACCACACAGGCTGCATTTTCTAGCTCAGGGTGAGCCAAAAGCTCGCTTAAACCAACACAGTTGGCATCATTTTCTAAATGAATTGGCAGACCGTATGAAGCTAGCTTATCATACCATGAGAAGCCATGAATATAAGGAACTGCACTAATACCACCAATGATGCCTGTTTCTCGATCAACTGCCCCAGGCACACTCATGGCAATGCCTTGGTAAGCTCGCTTAGAAAGACAAGAATCCAGCCAAGCCAGCAAGTCACCTAGATTGTCAGGTGTTGCAAGGTCTTTCTTTTCCAGTATTTCCCCTTCTTTGGACATAGCCGCAAACTTGATACCTGTGCCGCCTATATCGACTGTTGCAATGACCATGTTTTTCTCCTTTACTTCTTTTATTAATTCTAAGGCTGGGACAAGATGGCCCAGTCTCAGTTTAATCTTATTTCAATAGTTCTGTACGAATTTCCTGTGGTCCTAGGACTCCGGACTTTTCAGGCACTACTTCTTCTAAAAGGTTAACTAGCGTTTGGGAATCAGTCGTCACTTCTTGCTCTTCTTGGGTCATATTATAGTAACGAAGTACAATTCCTGACTCGTTTTCAGCCACTTTCAAAGCCGTTGGACAGATTTCAGGCATGTTGAGAGCTGGGTGATCCAGGGCTTGTCCAGTTGCTACAACACTTCCTTCTTGTTTAGAAATTTGCAGAGCTGTCAACGGCGTTTGGAAGGCTTTAGCTCGACGATAAGCGCTAAAGCGTTCTTGTGGTTGATGACATTCTACTGTGTATTCGACTTGGAAGTCACGCAAGCACTGGGCTTCTGGTGTTGGGAAGTAGCCCCAGTCGCCTAGCTCACCTGTTGCACGTAGAATAGTTACGGCAATCGTATCATCACCTAAAATCTCGTATTCATTTAGACCTTTATTAGCTACTGTGACAGCTTTTTGGTCATCATAGAGGGTAACGAAGGCTTGTTGGTGCTGTGGATTTTCTGGATTTTCCCATGAAGAAGCTGGTTGATTATTACGACAAACCACTTCATAAATGCTGTCTGAATCGTTTGTCTTACTACTATTATGAGTTCTGAAGAGAACACGGATGCGGTGATCCTTAGCGGTATTAGTAAAGCGAGTTTTAAAGCGCAGTTGCGGGCTGTCCGCAAAGACCGTCAACTCTGTTGACAAGATCATAGTTGTCACTTCTGACGAACGACCTGCTGAGCGATTCATAAATTCAACAATGCCTTTTTGCTCTTGCTCAAGCGTATCATCAGCGCTTACTGGCAAGGTCAATTCATGGCTCAACTCTACTTTAGTATAGCGGGCATTATTTTCCAAAACCTTAACGCCAGCTAGTTTTGCATAGATTGGCTCTGTATCTTTTGGCTGGAAGTAGATATACTCATTTCCAATATCGCCACGATCTTCAAAGCGGAGGAAATCTTCATAGGCTTCATGAGTTGACTTATCGTAAACGGTCAAGTCTTCATCAAAGCTAACAGTCACAAACGGAGTATCAATCACGCCATTGCGGTAGAGTCCTTCATGTTCTTCTTTTGTACCAGGGAGTAACTGGAAGGTTTTCCAAGATAGAGGTGCTAGATGAAGCGGCAAAGTTACGCGCAACTGACGAGCAATATAAGCTTGACGGAAGCGATCCTTTGGAAGGTCATATTGGAAATTAGCTCCCAAATCTTCGATTTTGGCTTCAACAGGACGACCATCCAAATCCTTGACAATCAGGTCTGGAATCGTCAGATCTGCCATTCTCCGGTAGGCTTCGGTCGGATGCGCCTCCTTGAAATCACAAGTCGCAAATGTCACATCCACAGAAACTGTGTCGACCTTATCATGGAGTCCCGTATTGACAACAGTGAAGAGCAGGTCACTCTCTGCTTGACGGCTATCTAATTTTTGTTTCCATACTTCCAGCAGGTCGCCTTTGACAAATTCTCCCACTTGATTGACTTTGGCAAAGCGGGTCTCCATTTCACGGTGAACTTCGTCTACACTACAGCCACAGATGCTGTCGTGGGGTGCGTTTTGCAAAAGGGTTTTCCAAGCATAAGTCAGCTGGTCTTTGTGATTGTGACCTCCTGTGATAACAGTCAGAGACTCAACTACCTGCTCTAGCAAGTTACTATTTTCTTGGAAAGCTTGTTTTAGATAGATACGAGCTGAGGAAGTATTAGCCAGAGTGTACCAGCCGTCAGTTTCTTGACTGGTCAATTCGCCCTGAACTGTAGACAATTCCTCAGGAAGAGCTGCTTCCACCGCTTGCACATAGTCATCAAAAGAACTATGTACAAAGTTGATATCTGGATAAAGCTCATTGGCTACTCTGATAGCTTGGCTGAGGTTGCGCTGAACTGGCTGGTGATCACAGCCGTTCATCATCAGCCATTGGTTTGTAGAGGCGTAGCTCTTCACATCTGCTAATTTTTGTTCCCAAAAAATCTTCGCTTCCTCAGGGTCGACTGGGATTTCATTCCCATTGCTATACCAGTTTGCAAAAAGGATCCCTAGAACCTTACTCCCATCGGCACCTTGCCAGTACATTTCAGAGTACTGAGAAGTGAATTGCTCATCCTCTAAGACTTGGTTGTCAAATCCAATTGGCTTCACTCCTCGACCGAAAGCTGCTACATGAATGCCAGATTGCTGTAAAATTTGAGGTGCCTGCCCCATATTTCCAAAAGTATCTGGGAAATAACCAATCTGAGTGGACTTGCCCCACTTCTTGCACTCTTGCTGACCAATCAAGGTATTGCGGACATTGGCTTCGCTGGAAATCAGATAGTCATCCTGCAAGATATAGAAAGGACCGATCTTTAATTTACCTTCATCAATGTAGCGCTGCAGCTTGTCACGATTTTCTGGACGGATTTCCAAATAATCATCCAAGACAATGGTCTGTCCGTCTAAATGGAAACTTTTAAAGTCAGGATCGTTTTCAAAAAGATCAAAAAGGTTGTCAAATAACTCTACCAGCTGCATCCGGTGGGACTCAAAAGGGAGATACCATTCTCGATCCCAGTGGCTGTGAGAAATAATATGTACAGTAATATTTTCCATTTTATACCTCTATTTTTAAAATTTTATACGTCAATTCTTAAATCGTAATAGTCTAATACTAATTCGCAGAACATCATATTTGCCCAACTGAACCATTCACGAGAATACTTAGTCGGATCATCCACATGGAAGCTCTCATGCATGACACCTGTGCCTCCGTCACAATCCACCAAGAGGTCTAAGATCCGACGTTTTTCTTCCTTATCGTGCGTGGTCAAACCCTGAATTGCCAAGGCAATCGGCCAGATATATCGATAAAAGGTGTGTGAACTTCCTATTCCTGCAGCTCGCTCTCCTTCATAATAGTAAGGGTTTTCAGGGCTAAGAATGGTGCGGCGTGTATTTTGGTAGACTTCGTCATCTATCGAGCAAAAGCCCAGGTATGGCGCCGCCAATAGACTCGGTACATTGGGATCATCCATAATGCTGGCATTCCCCAAACCATCTACCTCAAAAGCATAAATCTTTTCGCCTTTGGCATTTTTGGTATAGGCGTAATTTTCAATTCCGTCTTTGATTTCTCTTTGCAGACGCTGTGCATGCAGAACAATCTCCTCAGCTCCATCCAGATTCAATGTTTCAAAGATTTCTGTCACATAGCCTAAGACAACCGTTGCAAACATATTCGACGGCACTAAATAGCTGTAGATGCAAGCATCATCACTTGGACGAAAGGCTGACCAAGTCATCCCTGTCACAGCAAATTCAGGCCCTTGCCCTTTATTAACTAGTGTATCTTCCTTGCGGTCCGTATCACGAACAAAACGATAGGAAGAGCGACTGTGGTCTTGTTCTACCGTCCAAACCCGAAGAATTTCTCTGACACCCGCCACAAAAGTAGCATCTAGATGACTCGTCTCACCAGTCTCTTTCCATAAGAGATAAGCCAGTTGCAGAGGATAGCAGAGTGAATCCACTTCATACTTGCGCTCCCAAATCCAACCAGACAAGTCTGTATGGTCTGTCTCATGATGTCCCTTCCAGTTATCCGCGATATTAAAAGCGTTGGCATAGGGATCTTTTAAAATCAGTGTCATCTGACGTTTGACCAGACCAGCAATTGTTTTGCGTGTTTTCGGATCTTCCTTAGCTACAAAGAGATAGGGTTTTAGCTGAGCTGTCGAATCTCGTAGCCACATAGCTGGAATATCTCCCGTCAAAACAAAGGTTGAGCCATCTTCTAATATTTCTACTGTATTATCTAAAGTATCTGTATAGCACCGCTCAAAAACAGATACCCAAGATGGATGTTCGTGGGCTAACTGGGCAACAGACTCCAGCCATTTCCCGACGATTTCTTTTGAATAAACCATTATTTTCTCCTTTTTCATAGTCCTTTACATCCTCTAGTATAGGCTAAACCGTTTTCAAAATATATACACAAACTAAAGGCCTTTCGATATTATATTTTTGCCTTATCCATTGGATTGTTTTTCATGTTATAATCTAGAAAAAACAGGCCTCATTGCAAGGAGATTTTATATGAAACCAATACTAGAAACAATTGACACCCGTTATGGAACGGACAATTCCCATAGCATTTCACATGGCAATACCCTACCCTATACAGGGGCACCATTTGGTATGAACTACTTTGTACCTCAAAGTAGCCATACAGACGGATCTTGGTTTTTTAATCCAGACTCACCTATTTTCCAAGGCATCCGTCTGACCCACCAACCCAGCCCTTGGATTGGTGACTACTCGTGGTTTCTCATTACTCCTGTCTCAGAAAAGATACAGCATTCAGATATTTACCACCGCCAGTCTTCTTATCGACCAGACGAGAGTATCTTCCAGCCTCATTATCTAAAAATCAACTCCAACCGCTACCAGATCAGCACTGAGCTGACTCCTAGTCGCTACGGAGCTCGTTTCCGACTGACCAACCAGAGAGAGAAACCTATCAGTCTCATCCTCCATAGTGAAGCAAATACGACTTTTCGGCAAGTAGATGCCAACACTCTCTTAGGTAGCCTCAAGGAAGAAACCAAGCCAGCCAAGCAGTCCTTAGTCATGCATGTCTGCCTGCGCTTTGATCAGCCTATCAAAAAACAGAGTTTCTTAGACCAAGACCTTGTCCTAGATTTCGAGCAAGGCCAACTGCAATTTTCCTTAGCCACATCTTTTATATCAGAAGAACAAGCCCTGATCAATCTACCCCAGTCTTCCTTTGACAAAATCAAAGAAGAAACCAAACAAGACTGGGAAGCCTTTCTCCATCGTTTTGATATTGTAGACCAAGGCAAAATAGACCGTCGGATGTTTGACCAAGCTCTCTACCGGCTCTTTCTCTTTCCTCAAACCTTTTATGAGCTTGATGCAGAAAGTCAAGAAATCCATTGGGATCTTACCCACCAGACTGTTCAGCCAGGGAAACTCTTTACCAATATCGGTTTTTGGGATGTATTTCGTACTAGCTTTCCTCTATTAGCCCTTATGGCTCCAGATACCTATCATGACTTTCTAGAAGGCTTTCTGAATTTCTACAAAGAAACAGGATTTTTACCAAAGTGGCTTGCTCCTGATGAACGGGGCATGATGCCAGGTACCTTGATAGACGGCGTCATTGCAGATGCTACTGCTAAAAATCTCATACCTGACTTAGAAAAAGATCTTTTCCAAGCCATGTTAGAAACAGCAGAGCAGGAAGACCCTTCTAAACGTTACGGCAGGCAAGGAGCTTGGGACTATCAAACTCTAGGCTATCTGCCTTCTGACCACCATGAAAGTGTCAGCCATACCCTAGACTATAGCTACAGTGATTTTTGTATTGCTAGCCTTGCTAATAAACTCCAACAAAAATCAGTAGCTCAACAATACTCTCAGCAGTCTCTTAATTACCAGCATCTATTCGATCCAGAAACGGGCTATATGAGAGCCAAAGACCGAAACGGACAATTCCGGCCAGACTTTTCTCCATACACTTGGGGTCGAGATTATGCAGAATGCTCAGCTATTCAAAATACACTCAGCGTCTTCCATGATATTGAAGGACTGAAAAATCTAATGGGAGGGAAAACAGCATTCACTGATTATCTAACCAAGCTCTGCCAGGACCAGCCTTCCTATGACGTAACAGGTTATGGCTATGAAATCCACGAAATGAGTGAAATGGCGACAGCTCACTTTGGTCAACTAGCCATTTCAAATCAGCCCAGCTTTCACATCCCCTATCTCTTCCGCTACAGCGACAAACCGGAGTATACAAGTCTACTTATTAAAAGCCTGAGAGAGCAAGGCTTCCGACCTGGCTGGCAAGCTTTTCCTGGTGACGAAGACAATGGTAGCCTCTCTGCTTGGTACATCTGGAGCGCCATCGGGCTCTATCCGACCTGTCCTGGAAAACCATTTTACGACCTAGGTATTCCCCTCTTCAATCATCTACGCCTGTATCTACCACAAAGTCAAACATGGCTAGACATTTATGCTCATGACAACTATCCGCACTTCCAATTTGTGACTAAGACAGAGTTAGATGGGCAGGCACTGCAACACATTTCCCATGAAGAACTACTAGCTGCTAAGCGCCTAGACTTCTACTTGTCTTGGCTACCAAATTCTTCAAAAGAATAATAAACAAAAAATGCAGAACAAGAGTTCCGCGTTTTTTATTCTGAACTTGGCTTGACCACGATTTTGACCCGATTTTGCCGACCGTCCTCTCGGTTAGCACAAAGATAAAAATCCAAGTCTTCCTGACCTGTAAAAGCTAAAGTCGATAGCTTGATTTCTTTCGTCTGCTCCCCAGTAGCAAATGTGATTTCCCAAACCTGATCTAGATAAGCCGTCCCATGCGTTCCAGTACCGGGCTCCGTGACTATCTGAATTTTCTCTCTATCCTCCACTTTGTCCAAACGTCTGAGGCTGATTGAAAGGTTTTGCCCTCCGACAAGAGGAGAGCTTATTTTTGAAAATTCTAAACCAGCAATCGTGTTTTTCTTTTCCAGCACAGCCGGTGCCTTATAGACTGCAAACTTGTTCAAAAGAGGAAGAACTTGAAAATCCGTCAACATCAACCTTAAATAGCGAGCCTCAACCATTTCCCCTAAGAGAAGGCGCTTGTAGCCAATAGTCTGACCACGAGCAAAGTCCGTCCAGCCATTCTCTTGCCTCACTTCTAAGGTAAAGCCTGCGATCCTTTGGCCTTTAGAAATGGGTTCTCGAATTTCAACGAGATTAAAGCTACGAGTCTGGCACAAGTCAATTTCTAAGACATAGGCTGACTCGTCTGAAGCTGGCGCCCAGAAAGTATCTTCCCGTCCATCCGTCAAATGACTAGATGGAAAGCCTTCTTTTTCATTACTACAGCTCACCTTGGCCTGGTAGGCTAGATTATCCGTATATAAATCTGAAATGACCCGGTGAAATTCCTGCAAGCGCTGGACATCTTCTTCCGCTAATAGCCCTTCCTTAGTTGGCGGGACGTTGAGTAAGAGGGGTGTCCCACGCCCAACGGAATCCATATAGATATCCAGCAGATCAGCCAAAGATTTGGGCTGCTGACTCGCATGATAAAACCAGCCCGAGCGCAAGGATACATCAGCTTCTCCCAAGGAATACTGTGTCCCTTGCGGATCACCATGGCAGAGATAGGCCGATGGAGTATTCTCACTTAGTTTTTCTGGTCGAATTTTCTGCCACAAGGGATCTCCGGCCCGGCCTCTTTCATTTCCTATCCAACGCAGTTCAGTCGCTTCTGTCGAAAAGATCAGAGCATCTTTTTGGTAATGGCGAATGGTCTCAAACCAAGATTCAAAATCATAGGTAAGCTTTTGGGCACCTTCACCACGCGCCCCGTCCATCCAGATTTCTACAAATTTCCCTTTATTGCCATAAAGAGGATTACTCAGAATTTCTTCCAGTTGCTTCTGATAATATTCATGATAGGCTTTTTGAGTCTTAATGTGATAGAGCGGACTGTGAGCATCCCAAGGAGACAAGTAAAGACCTAAATCCATATCATACCTGCTTGCTGAGCGAGAAATTTCTGCTAATAGATCACCCTTGCCATCTCTCCAGGGGCTAGCTGCCACCGTATAGTCTGTGTAGCGACTCGGATAAAGGACAAAACCATCATGGTGCTTGACTACGACAACTACTCTTTTAAATCCAGTCTCTTTCAAAATCCTAATCCACTGATCTGTATCCAGTTTCGTCGGATTAAAAAGACGAGGATCTTCCTGACCATTTCCCCATTCCTGCTCATAAAAAGTATTGATACCAAAATGAATAAAAGCCGCCAACTCATCTCGATGATAAGCCAGCTGGGCTGCTGAAGGTAAGGGAGCAAGATCTGCAATTTCGTCCATTTTTTTCATAAATATATCTATCCGCCTCATTATTTTCTAGTAAATCTCTTTGCTAGCTCCACTATAACAAAAAAAGAAGGCGCTAACAACACCTTCCATATAACTTCCTAAAAAGCCACTCTTTCTTCTATAATTTGTTGAAGAGGGAAGCTCGATTTAATTGTTCTCTCAAATTAAATCGCAAAAATCTGTCCGACCAGATAAGTGACCGCCATGGTTAGAAGACCGATCACAAGATTTCGAAGCATAGCATTTTTGATCGGTGCTTTGCCCAATCTAGCACTGGTATAGCCCGTTCCCAAAAGCGCCAAGGCCACGATTAGAACGGTTGACCAGATACGGATATGGGCAGGAAGCAGGATAATGGTAATCATAGGAAAAAGCGCACCAACCGCAAAAGCTAAAAAGCTAGAGATGGCCGCATGCCAAGGATTAGTGAACTCCTCGATCTCAATACCATACTTTTCCTCCACCAAGGCCTCCAGTGGATCTTGAAGAAAAGCCCGGTTGGTCATAAGCTGGGCAGATGTTTCACACTCACCATTTTGGACATAGGCAGCATAGAGAGACTGCCTTGCAATATCTGGATTCTTCTCTAAAAGCTCCCGTTCTCTGGCAACAGCAGCCTCCTCCGTATCCTTTTGAGTAGAAACAGACACATACTCTCCGCCTGCCATAGAAAAGGCCCCGGCAAAGACAGCTGCCAAACCAGACAGAAAGATTATCCAAACATTGTCCGTCGCACTGGCCACCCCAATTACTACTCCTGCGATGGAAATAATACCATCATTTGCTCCTAAAACCCCAGCTCGCAAGATGTTCAGCCGACCACTAAAGTTCTTATCAATTTTATGCTCTTCCATCTATATTATTCTCCCTTGTTTTTATTTATAATCATTATAAATAAACCCGTAAACTAATACAAGGAAAAATAGGAAAATGAGAAAAGTCCGACGATTTAAGAGAAAGAATGGATTAATAAAAATATTTCTCAAAGATAAATCTTAAACTTCATTAATATAATGCAAGTATCATCTCCACAAGCCACCTAAGATTTGTTTTTCTAATAAGTCTAAGTCTTCCTCTTTTATTTCTCCATTGTCGCTAACGATATAAAGCTGAGCGAAGTAAGCCAACAATGGACCAACACAAATACGAACCATTTGAGGAATCGTTAACTCTGGATTTACACGTGGATCTGCTAGCAATTCCTTATGAAGTACTCGAAGTTTATCTTGAATAGCATTCCAGATAAAAATCTGTTCATTTTTTAGTTTTTTATTTGAAAAACTCTCCTGCAGAATGATTTTCATCAAAGCACGATTTTTTTTGAGATAGCTCATACGATCGTGGACGAGATAACGAACCCTCTCTTCTGTCGTTTCAAAAGCTAAGAGTTCCTCAAAAAAACTACCGAAAATGCCTGGGACTACAGGATGTAAAATAGCCGTCAGTAAATCATCCTTCGTCTTAAAATACTTAAACAAAGTTGCCTGGCTTAGTCCAGCACGCTCAGCTATGTGAAGAGTTGATGTCCCATGGTAACTCCTGGTTGATATGAGATCCACTGCTGCCTGCATGATTTTTTTCTTTCCTTGAGGGTAATTCGCTTCTTCTAAGTAATCTTCAAACGATTCAAAAACAGTCTTATCCATCTAATCTTCACACCTTTTTAGCATTATTTATGTTGATTTCTAAACTTTACGATAACGACGCAATCCAACAATATTAAGAATTGTTAAAATGATCAAGAAAACCATTAAAACACTAAGATTTGACAAAATATCACCAAGATTGTGCCCGTAAAGAATAATCTGGCTTATTGCATCACCAGAATAGGTTAATGGCAAAAATTTCCCCACAGTTGGAGCCCATTCTCCCATGGATGACAATGGAATAATTCCTGAGAAAAAAAGTTGGGGCATAATCACGAGAGGAATAAATTGCATCATTTGGAATTCTGATTTTGCTAGAGTAGACAAGAGAATTCCAAATGCCAGTGCTACAAGAGCCAGTACCACATTAACTATTATAACATTTAAAATACTTCCTACAACTTCTACATCTAGTAGCCAAATTGCTGCTAAGACGACAACTGCCGTTTGAAAAATCGCAATAATACCGTAAGACAACATATAGCCATAGACGATTTCAGATCGTTTCACTGGTGTTGCTAACAAACGTTCTAGTGTTCCACTGGTGCGTTCTTTCAAAAGCGCCATACCAGAAATCAAAAAGACAAAGAAGAAGACCACAAAGCCAATTAAAATTGGAATCATACGTGCAAAGAATCCAGTATTTTTATCTCCATATTGGTAAGATTCTTTGATTTCAGGCGCCTTTGCATCTAATTTCAATTGTGGAAGAGCTTGTTTGACACGAGATAATAACTGATCGGTGCCTTCATTGACGATACTTGTTCGTAACACTTGTCGTATCATAGATGTCTTGGAGGCATCTGTGTTTGCGTAGTCGACCTGATACTCACCGTCTTTATAAGAAATCACAGCATCGACTTTTTCATTTACTAGCGCTTCTTTGGCTTGATCTAAGCCTTGATAAATCTCGACGTCCACATGATCGAGCTCATCCATTTTCGTTACCAAACCAGTTGGTAGATCTTGTGTTGCCAACTTGACATTCACGGTTGTACTAGCTGAAAACATGAGGTTCATCAACCACATGATAAAAACAGGTGCTATAAACATCAGGGCTAGAGTTCGTTTGTCACGAAGTAATTCTTTGATGACTTTTTTTGCAATCGCTATTGTTCTCATTTTACTCACCTTCTGCTTTTAAAAATACTTCTTCAATACTTGAAACTTGATAACTTTCTTTTAAGTGTTGCGGTGTATCAAAAGCAATGATTTTTCCGCCTAATAATAAACCGACCTTATCCGTCAACTCTGCTTCATCCATAACATGGGTAGTAACTAATATCCCAACCCCATTATCTCTAAGCGCGAATAATTCTTTCCAGATTTTCTTTCGAAGAGAAGGGTCGATTCCAACTGTCGGTTCGTCCAAAATCAAGAGCTGAGGATTCCCCAGAAGTGCGATGGCCAGAGATAAACGCCGTTTCATTCCTCCAGAATAACCGGATACCGTTTTATTCAAATGCTCTGTCAAATCCACAACTTGAGCCACGTGGGCAATTTCAACTGTCAAATCTCTTTTGGATAGCCCTTTTAGCTGACCGAAAAATTCCAAATTTTCTTGGCCTGACAAAGCCTCATATAAGGCATCTGACTGGGCCATATAACCAATATCTCCTAAAATATGACGATTGGGCATAGTATGATCCAGAACTAAAGCTTCGCCTCCATCAGCTTTTTCCATTCCCAACATGGTCTTAATCATGGTTGATTTACCAGCACCAGACGGACCAATTAAGCCTATAATTTCTCCCGGCTGCAATTCAAAGCTGACATGATTCAAAACCATTTGACGACCAAAAGACTTATCCAAATCTTGTAAATGTAGCAATTTTTTCATATGCCTCCTCCTAGGTGAGTACGTACTCACTTTTTAAATCACAAGAGCTATTATAGTTAGTGTTTACTCACTTGTCAAGAAAAAAGTTGAAATTCTTTAAAAAAATAAAAACACCAGATGATATTATCTGATGCTTATAAAAAATATCTCTGATTTTAGGAGTGTTTCTGAATCTCTTCTCGATACTCCGAAATGGTCTTTCCTGTCCACTTTTTAAATTATTGTGAAAAAACTAAAAATCCCATCTAGTTCCAGATGGGATTTTTTATATTGATTAGTTCCCAAATACCTTGAAGCGGTTTTCTGTTTGGATTTCTTTGTCAGTAGCTGATGCCTTGATTTCTCCAAATGGTGCTTGAGCACGGAGTTTCCAGTTTGCTGGGATATCATATTTTTCAGCCAATTGTGCATCTACTAAGGGGTTATAGTGTTGCACATTGAGACCAATATTTTGCTCAGCTAGAGCCAACCATGTCGCATAAAGGGCAATTCCGTGGCCTTGCTCTGACCAAATTGGGAAATTCTCAGCGTAAAGCGGGAATTGCTCTTGAAGACCTTTGACAACGTCTTGATCTTCATAGAAAAGAATGGTTCCTTTGGCTTGAGCAAAACCTGCCAAGCGTTCCTTTGTTCCTTCAAAAGCTTCAGCTGGAGTCACTTTTTCAAGTTCTGAGTAGGCAATCTCATTCCAGAAAGCATCTGACTCTTCATCCAACAGAATCACAACTCGTGATGTTTGTGAGTTGAAAGCTGTTGGTGTTTGGAGAATTGCTCCTTGAATAGTATCAATCAATTCTTGGTTTGTAAGTTCTACATCTTTGCCCAAAGCATAGATGGAGCGACGTTTTGCTTGTAAATCTGAGAAGTTTGTCATTATTTTTTCCTCTTTCTGTTTAAAAAGTTGTTTGAATCCGTTAAAGATATTCATAGCATCCTTTCTTCGTTGTAATAGCGCTCGTTACATTATCTATTATACAGCTTTTCGAAACATTGTCAATAATTAGTGATAATTTTTTTGATATTTTTTATTTTCCTAAAATCTATCTATGCCACAAGACCTTCCTTATCTACAAATCTTACTCAGTAAATGCTGACAAGCTGATAAACTTACTCTATCGTTTGCACGCAGATAATAATAGACTTCATAGAAACTCTTTTAGAATGTAAGCTTAACTCTTATTGGCCCGTAAATTCATTTTCATGGGGAACAGACAGAAAGGTTCAACAGCAATTTAAGAATTACTCTAACAAAAAGTCTAGTAGACAACAATTCTACTAGACTCTTTTCTAATCAATCACAATCATAGCCTTAATGGTCTTGCGTTCATCCATGTCTTTATAGGCTTGATCAATATCTTCAAGTTTATAACTTGAAGTGAAGACACGTCCTGGATTGATATCGCCATCAAGGACAGCCTTGAGCAAAATTTGCTTATCGTAAGTCGTGACGGAGGCTGCTCCGCCTGCCACCGTAATGTTTTGAGCGAAGGTCGATCCAAGAGCACGGTTGTTATAGTGAGGAACTCCAACAAAGCCCATCCGGCCACCATTGTGAAGGACTCCCAGCGCCTGGTCAACGGCAGCTTCTGTCCCGACGCATTCCAGAGCTGCATCTGCTCCTCCTCCAAGGATTTCACGGACTTTGGCAATTCCTTCTTGACCACGTTCAGCTACAACAGCTGTCGCACCTGATTCCAAGGCCATTTTTTGGCGATCTTGGTGACGGCTCATGAGGACGATTTGGTAAGCTCCACGCATTTTAGCAGCAATCACTGCACATTGTCCAACCGCTCCGTCACCAATGACAACTACCTTATCACCTGGCTTGACGTCAGCAACACGCGCTGCATGGTAACCTGTCGGCATGACATCAGCTAGCGTCAAGAGAGATTTTAGCATGCCTTCTGTATAATCTGAGGGTTGCCCTGGGATTTTGACCAGGGACCAGTTGGCATATTCGAAGCGCATATATTCTGCTTGCACACCATCAGACCAATTATTACCAACATGACGATCACAAGTTCCATCATATCCTGCCCGACAGGCATCACATTCCCCACATCCATGAGTAAAGGGAGCAATAACAAAATCGCCAGGCTTAACCGTTGTAATAGCCTCACCGATTTCTTCGACAATCCCGATAGCTTCATGCCCACTATTTTGATGGCCCTTTTCGATGTCTGGATTGCGATAATGCCACAGGTCTGAACCACAGACACAGGTCCGAACGATACGGAGAATGACATCATCCGGTGCTTCAATTTGTGGACGCTCCACTTCTACTAGACCCACTTCCCCAGCTTTTGTATAGACAGTTTTCTTCATAGAACAATCCTGCTTTCTATTCTTACTTGCTTTTAGTATACACCTTTATTATCTATTTTGTAAGTAGAATACGGGCTTGAAGCTTCTAATGAAAATTTCCTCTTTTGCGCCATTTGCTTGCTCTTAATTAAGTAATCAATTTGATTGGCTTAATAAATGTTTTAAAAATCTAGCAAAAGACCTTGAGAAAATATTCTCAAGGTCTTGTTCATAATATATAGTTGAAATACTGGACATGATGGTCTTCTGTGTTAATCAGACTCTCGTACCATAGCTTACTTTTAAAAATCATCTTCATCATCGTCATAAACTCGTTCACCATGGATAGCGATGTATTCTTCACGAAGGCGTTCTTCCTCTTCCCATAGAGGGTCTCTTACCGGTACCATTGTCTTTAATTCTTCCAAACTAATTTCAACCGCTTCATCATAAGTTAGTGAAAGAACATCCTTGTGCAACTCCTTAAAAGTCTCTACATCCACCCAGGTCTCTTTGTCATCCTCGCTAATCTGCCCATCAATTGCACCCGCAACCTCGACTGCCATAATGTATAAGGCACGTTTGTCTACTGTTAAAACATCTATATGAGATGTTGCGATACGTAGATAATCTCCACGTTCTCTCCACTCTGTAATGAAAGTTTTTTCAAATTCAAGGGATATATTTTCATATTTATAGGAATTCCACGGATTTTTTAAATCATAAGAGGGAATATTATTCCATCTTGAGTCAAAAAAACGCCATTTATCAAAGCTTACTACAAAGTAAAAATCATCTTGCAACATCTCATCATCACCGACGTTTGAGTATGTAATAGGATGACCATGCCACTCCTTAAACCACATTTTCCAGAGCAACTCTCTTGTTGTAAAGGTCATTTTTTTCTTAAAATCACTTTTGATGTAAATTCTCACTCGTCTTCCTCTTCGTCTAACTCCACTTCTCCATGGATTTTAATGTATTCTTCATTCCTGCGGTCGTCTTCTTCCCAAACTGGATCTCGAACATCATCCATAAACGGAATTTCTTCAAGGCTCATCTCATTAGCCTGTTCATAACTCATCGAAAGGATATCCTCATGACGATTTTTAAATTCCTTCACACTTAACCAGCTCTCTTTATCATCTTCGCTAATCTGACCATCAATCGCAGTCGCAATTTCAATGGCCATAATATAGAAGGCACGTTTATCAACAGTTAGAAGATCAAGGTGGGTAGAAGCTAAACGTAGACAGTCTCCTTTTTCTCGATAGTCTGTTGCTGGATTATCTTCAAAATCTAATTCAAGATTTTCATATACATGACTTCCAAATTCGTTGGTAATCCCTTCTTTCAACCGAACATTATTCCATCTACTATCATGCATCCACTTATTTAATTTTAAGTGAATAGTTGGGTCTGTTTTAAATGGGCGAGTATTTCCAAAATAAGAAAAATCTACTCGCTTACCATCTTTAGATTCAAACCACATTCTCTTCGCTAGTTCTAAGTAATCAAACGGAATTTCTTTGGTGTAATCACCTTTAATATAAATTCTCACTCATCTTCCTCATCGTCATCCAGCTCTACCTCTCCATGAATTCGGATATACTCTTCGCGTTTTCTATCCAATTCTTCCCAGAGTGGCTCGTCAATGGCGTCAATCGTTTGAATTTCTTCCAAACTCATCTCATTTGCCTCCTCAAAGGTTAGAGATAAGATATCTTGGTGTTTTTTCTTGAATTCCTCGACTGTTAGCCATGTTTTCTTGTCATCTTCGCTCATTTGACCATTAAAGATTGTGGCAATCTCAATGGCCATGATATAGAACGCTCTTTTATCAAGAGTGAGCAGTTCAAGATGGGTAGAAGCGAGACGCAGACATTCTCCATTTTCTCGAAAATCTGTTACATAAGCATCTTCATAATCTAAATTTAGTTCTTCATCAATTTGTGAAAAAAAGCGATATTTTATCCCTTCTTGTATCGGAACATGCAACCAACGTTCATCATAATCCTGTTTATCTAGTTTTAGATGAATTGCTATATCATTCCTATCTCTGATTTGACGGAAACCAGAATAGGAGAGAGGGATACCTTCTCCTTGATAAGTTTCAAACCACATTCTCTTCGCTAGTTCTAAGTAATTAAATGGAATTTCTTTTGTGTAATCACCTTTGATGTATAGTCTCACTCGTCTTCCTCTTCGTCATAAACACGTTCGCCGTGGATTTGGATGTACTCTTCACGAAGGCGCTCTTCTTCTTCCCATAAAGGATCTCTTACTGGCACCATTGTCTTTAATTCTTCCAAACTAATTTCAACCGCTTCATCATAAGTCAGTGAAAGAACATCCTTATGTAGCTCCTTAAAAGTCTCTACATCTAACCATGTCTCTTTGTCATCCTCGCTGATATTCCCACCTATTGCACTCGCAACCTCGACCGCCATAATGTATAAAGCACGTTTATCTACTGTTAAAACATCTATATGAGATGTTGCGATACGTAGATAATCTCCACGTTCTCTCCACTCTGTAATGAAAGTTTTTTCAAATTCAAGTGTTATACTCTCATATTCCAAAGACAACCAAGGATTACTAGGAATTATAAAAGGAGCCTTATCCCATCTTTCGTCAACTGAAGACCACTTGTGTAACCGAACACCAAAGTAAAAATCATCCTGTAACATAGCATCATCACCAACATTGGAGAAACTTATTTTCTTGCCATTCCGTTCCTTAAACCACATCTTCCAAACAAGCTCTCTAGTTGTGAAGTCTATTTTTTTCGTAAAATCACTTTTTATATATAGTTTCATATTCCCTCCTAATTTCAGTAATTATTTTGATAAGTTTTCCAAATTCTATTGAAGATTTCTTCTTTAACAGTTTTATTAAGGTTTTTTAAGTTATCATTAGTGTTAATCCAATCCCATATTGAGTTTTTATTGTAAATATTCTTAATGTCAATATGCTCATTCACTCTATACCCCGACTTCCCACTTCCAGATTGAACCTGGAAAACTCCATCACCATTCGAACCACTCGTTGACTCCCAATCTACACGAAGCTTCACTTTTCGATTTCCTACTCGGGCTTCAATTTGTTTACCACCTCTGCCAGAAATGGTCTTACTCGTCGGTTTATTGGCCTGCCAGCTGTCATAGTTGCTAGCTGTATTTAGGCTGATTTTACCATTGGCTATATTCGTTTTAACAATAGCTGTACCTATATTTCTGGCACCATCTATTACTAAACTTCCGCAAAAAGCATAGCTCAAATCAGCCACTGCTATACCAGCAATTGCAGAAGTTCCAGCAGATTCTAGTCCAAAGAATAAACCTACAGCCTCAGCAACTGTTCCTCCAAAGTAAACACCAATACCAGCTAAAATTTCTACAAGCCCCTGAGCCACTGCTCCTAAATTAGCTTCAGTATTTTCCGCTTCTAGTTTATGTAATTCCTCATTGATCTGGTTAGTATACTGTTCATCGTAACGACCATTCTTATTTACAACGTAGAAAGAACCATCATAATCACTATAATCAATTACATCAATTATATTGCCTTCATTGTCAATTTTTAGAGTATGGTTATAATCATCAACAATCTTATCCCATTCTGAACGAGGTTTACCCTTTAATTTTTCCTTGAGTTGGCTACGATAATAAGCATCACCTTCATCCGATAGCATCATATTGCGAGAAGCTTCTTGAATCAGTCGTTCTTTAGGTTCCAGATATTTTTCTTTGAAATAGTCTGAATCTTTGCCTTTTTGATTTCTTCTACCCAACTCATATTCAAGCCTTCAGTTGAATAATTACCATCGCTATCCAGCAATACCTGACTAAGCTGCGTCGCTCCTTGGATAGCTAAGCCCAAAACCTGCAGACTATCTGTGAAATAGCGGCTAATCAGCTCTAAACTTAGAGGAAAAGGGCAAAAGATTTATCTCTCCCTTTCACTTTTTACGATAATAAACACATATATATCTGTTTATCGGGATTTTTTTATCTTTACAGACTGAACTAGGGGAATTTAAAACCTAACTGAATAGATTGTCTTTGTTAGTAGTTTGTATTTAGCGAAGCTCTGTCCGTACTTCCATCAGAATTTGCCCCAGCATATTTTTTCCTGTACCATCGCCACCATCAGCCCAGTAGCTATCATTTTTCGTATGTTCAATGATGATACTATCTCCAGTCTCTAATAAATCTTCCATAATTACTGTGTTTTGACGGAATTTCTCACGAACAGCATAACGCATAATATCATCCTTTACATCTTCCCAGTCCTTTCGTAACGGATTCTGGCGATTGCGTCCCTCCAAAGCAGCATCCATAGGTGACTCCAGCAGGCGAATTTTTTCCTGAATTTCTGGAACCAAGAATTTCTGAGCCTGGAAATAATGTTCCGATGTAGGCCAGATTTTATTTCCATCCGAAAAAGGATAAGGAGCAAAATTGGACATATAACCGTAAGCATCGTTTACCTTATAGAATTTAATTGCCTTCATTCTCTTCCTCCAATCCGAAATCAGCTAGTGATTTACTTTTCTCCTCCAGAAGTTTTTCCACATAATCAGGTTCTATCTCTAAAAACAGTTTCAAAGTATCATGAATTCGCCAATAATTATCTTCTGGCTTATCCATAATAACAGATAGAAAGTGCTTTAGGTAAGGGATATATTCAGAAAAGCCATTATCTTCAACTAGATAGTAAAAATATGAAAGATCATAATAACCTTTTTCCGCCTGCTCTATAATTTTGCAGACATAAGGGAATATGTCTTGCCTTGCTTTATCACCATTGCCAATATCTGATTGATTAGCCCAATAGCTAGTAAGAGCATCTAATATAATTCGATTTGTATCATCATAACTATATAGCCGATGAGGAATGTAGCCTTCCAATTTCCCTTCAACAAACATCTGAGTCAACACATCAAAACCTTCTTTCAGCCCCCAAATAGTTAAAAGCCTAGAAGCTTTATAGCGCAAAAAATCATCATCGCTAGATAATAAAGAGATAAGTTTGTTAATCGTTTCTTCTGGCACATCTTCTAAGTCAACTTCTTCAAGCAGGTCTGCGTAGTCTACACCATTAGGGACTTTGTAAAATAGATTATCAAGTTCTTCTCTAGTCATTTTTTCTCCTTATTCAAAAGTAAAATATTCGGGTGGAATATTTCCTTTTATCAATACTTCCCCATCACGTTTAGTATTGAATAAATCTTTTTTAGCATCATTTAGCCTTCTCGTATTTATATCATTTGGATTTTTATTATATCTCACTTGTGCTTGGTCAACTCGTTTTTGCAAATGGTCAACTATTTCTTGGTGTGTTATAACTTCTACGTTTTTAAGTTTTCCTGTCTCAATATCATGCTGAATTTGCTTGGAATCAATCCTTATCCTATATGATCCATAATTTTTGGGAGTTGTACTGAATTCTGGATCTGTTGTTGAAATATAAGGTGTACGATCAGAATTACCGCCTCGTATTTGAGAATGGATAGGAAGATCTCCATCAGGATTTACTGACACTAGATAACCATCCTTATTGATATAAGCTTTAGGGTTTCCTTTATAATTTCGAGTATCAGAGAAATTGTTATCGTTTCGAGTTACAAAATCCGGAACGGTTTTTTCAGTAAAAGCTCTAGTATTCACTTCAGCATCCGGTACCACCGGCTGACTCCCCACACTCGAATTTCTCACCGCATCCTTAATCTGATAATACTCATTAATCTGGGCATCGGCCCTTTGTGTTTGTATATCCTTATTATAAGCCCGAGTACTCCAAGCTGCTACCCCTACCATTAGGAAGTCATAACCCGCTTTTATACTCGGTGCGTACTTGGTATAGTTTGTGGCATAATTCAGGAGTTCCTCATCAGCCTCTTTGCCTGTGACTGAATCAAGGCCCATTTCAGCGATATACTCAAAACGCTTTTGCTCGAAGTTAGGATCGTGTTTGCTTAACAAATCAATGATACGAAAAGGGCAAGGAAAGCATCCTACCCTAAAT
>NZ_KZ672807.1:164344-165478 GCF_001811085.1 Streptococcus sp. HMSC062B01 | reverse complement strand
CTTCCATTTCTTTCCACTCTAAAACCAATTTATAAAGCTCATTTGTAGGAATAAAGCAAGGGCTACCTAATATTTCTTCCTCAAATTGGAAGTATACTTCCGTTATTTCTTTGCCAATTTCAATCCCTAAGAGATTACCATCAAAAGCATATTCTTCCATACTCCCAGAAATTACACTCTCCAAAGCTTCTCGAACATCCAGATAAAAATTATGGACCTCCGAATTTAAAAAATTTGATAAGGAGTGACAATTGGGACTATCAAATTCTACTAACAAAAATTTCTGACTATCATTATTTTTATTTACTTTTACAATATAGTTTCGTCTCATTTATATGCACCTTTAAAATTATTCTATTTTAGCGGATAAGCAGTAATAATTTTCCCCTCAGAATTTAAAATTATTTCAATGCTTATTCCATTTTGACTTGTTCCTATATAACGACTACCTTCCATCAATACCTTGTTGGAATATGCCTCATTAATGGCATCTACAACCTCCTGCGGACTCATATGGTCAGGGAAGAAGGTTGATTTCCCACCATTAGCTTTCTTAAGAGTTCCATTTACTTCAACTTTTGCCTCATAAATCCCAGCATCATTTAAGGCCGGCCCTTTCGTACCCTCGATAATATTTCCAGAAGTCCCCTCTACCATATCATAGTGATAGCCTCCTGCTCGACCTTTTTTATTTATATCACCTTCAAAAATGTGAATCTTAGACTTATCTGTAAAGTTCTCTGTATGCTTAAGATTCGCTAAGTCATCCATAGTGTAGGTTTTAACCTCAACCACCGGCTGACTCCCCATACTCGAATTTCTCACCGCATCCTTAATCTGATAATACTTATTGACCTTTGCGTTCGCTCTTTGTGATTGCAAATCCTTATTATAAGCCCGAGTACTCCAAGCTGCTGCCCCTACCATTAGGAATTCATAACCCGCTTTTATACTCAGTGTGTACTTGGTATAGTTTGTGGCATAATTCAGGAGTTCCTCATCAGCCTCTTTGCCTGTGACTGAATCAAGGCCCATTTCAGCGATATACTCAAACCGTTTTTGTTCAAAGTTAGGGCCGTGTTTCTCAACAAATCTACGAGACGAAAAGGGCAAGGAAAGCATCCTACCCTAAAT
>NZ_KZ672807.1:119750-164244 GCF_001811085.1 Streptococcus sp. HMSC062B01 | reverse complement strand
CTTCCATTTCTTTCCACTCTAAAACCAATTTATATAGTTCATCAGTTGAAATAAAGCAAGGTTCCCCAAGACTTTCATCATCCATTTGATAGTATACTTCTGTTTCTTCTTTACCTATATCAATATTTAGCATATTACCGCCAAAGTCTGACTCTTCTTTTTGACCAGTAACAACCGCCTCTAATTCTTTATAAATGTGAGGGTAAAAAGTATTAACCTCAATGATAAAAAACTCACCTAAAGTTTGATAGTTTTCATCCAAGAATTTTATCGATAATCTAATATCACCGTCAGGATATTTAAATATTCCATATTGTCTTTTTAACATTTGTTACGTCCTATATCTTTCTATTTATTTACTGCTAGGAAAAGCTGAAATAATCTTTTTCTCAGAGTCTAAATACATCGTAATTTTCATTCCATTCTTACTTATACCTTCATAAATGTTTCTTGAGTTAGTGTCAAATACCCTTGCTTCATATGCCTCATTAATGGCATCTACAACCTCCTGAGGGCTCATATGGTCAGGGAAGAAAGTTGAGTTCCCTCCATTAGCTTTCTTAAGAATTCCATTTACTTCAACTTTCGCTTCATAAACCCCAGCATCATTTAAGGCGGGTCCTTTCGTACCTTCGATAATATTTCCAGAAGTCCCTTCTACCATATCATAATGATAGCCACCTGCTTGTCCTCTCCTATTTAAATCACCTTCAAAAATGTGAATCTTAGATTTCTCAGTAAAGTTCTCTGTGTGCTTAAGATTCGCTAAATCATCCATACTGTAGGTTTTAATCTCAACCACCGGCTGACTCCCCACACTTGGAATTTTCCCTTTAATCCAGTCTTTCCCTTTACCAAAAGCTTCGGGGATTGTTGTATAAGGCTTATTGTAATACTGGTTATACCCCACATAAGCAGAATACAAGGCAGTTCCCCAGCTAAGTGTTTCAGTGATAGGATGGATGCGATTATACCATTCAGCTGTTTGGATTTCTTCGGCTGTTGCTGGCTCAAGTGTAATCGGATTGATCCCTTCTTCAAGGATGTAATGATTGAACTTCGCCGTGTAATTGGGGTCGCGCCAGCTAAGTAATTTCTGACTATCCATTAAGAAGTAACGATCAATTGCATAGCTGCGATTAGCCCTCTCAGTTTCTGACATGAATAAACCGCTATATGGATTTACATGAGCTTGGGAAATGGCATTTTTGAGCTCAGGAAATTCTTTTTCTATCTCCTCTTGGCTCATACCATCTATTTTTTTCTTAAAAGCTGGATCAACCTTAGCTAATTCTGTGGGACTCAAGCCTAGATGATCACTTTTTACTTGGTCATATCTCGCCATAATCAATTTAAGAGCATCCTGACTCATAGTTGCAATAGATACATCAGTATATCCCGTGTTTAAAAAATGTTCATAGGCCTGAATCTTGTCACCATACTTTTCCTCAAGCTCAGCTCGGGACATATCGAACACATCCAGTAGATTGTCCCCTTTTTCTGTCTTAAGATCTTTATTAAAGTTTGAAATTATTTTCTTCCATTCCGAACGCGGCTTCCCCTTCAGCTTCTCCTTGAGCTTTCCTCGGTAATAGATTTCAGCAGCACCGGATAACTTCATATCTTTGACAGCCTTGTCTATGGCCTGTTCTTGCGGTGTTCGATAATCACTCTTTGAAATAGTCTGAATCTTTGCCTTTTTGATTTCTTCTACCCAACTCATATTCAAGCCTTCAGTTGAATAATTACCATCGCTATCCAGCAATATCTGGCTGAGCTGACTTGCCCCCTGAATAGCTAAGCCCAAGACCTGCAGGCTATCTGAGAAATACTGAGACACCTGAGCCACAAACCATTCTAGTTTATCTATTTTTTCTTGAATTTCTCGAATACCGATATTTAGTTGAGTTTCAACTTCCATTAAAGCAGATGTCTGAGATAAAAGGTCTCCCAGCTTACCTGTCAGCAAAGCTCCTGCATTACGAAAAAAATCTTGATTATCTGCAATCTGCTTTTCTACCTTTTCTAGCTGCTCTTTTTTTATTTTCAGCTGTTCCTTCAGTAGATCCAAGTCCAATTCACCATATCCAGCCACCTCGGAATCAGCACTTTTATAGGAAGCAAGCTCTCCCTGAATATCATCAATAGCCTCTTGTAGCTTCTTTATAGCAGGGATGATAATCTCAGTAAATAGGCCTTTACCAGCTGTATAAGCTGCACCTTGAAGTTCACCTGATTCTAGAGAAGCAACCAAGTGATCACAACCACTTGACAGCCGATCTGTGACTTGATTAGCGATTTGCAAATTATTGCCCATTGCTTGGATCAGCTGGGCAGAATCCGTTGCACTATATTTTACTCCCACGGCAGACTATTCCTTTCTTTAATCAGTTTTTCTCGCTCTTCTTCCATAGCATTTCTTGTTTGACGACTGACCTTTTCCAGTTCATCCATCTGAACATCCACATAATTCTTGACCTGTTGGATAAGAGACTGAGTATCCGCTAAATCTCGACTGAGAGTAGTAGCATTTTGCGGGTGTTCATAAAGCAGAGTTTCCATTTGAGTCGTTAAATACTGAAAATCTGTTGCAAAATTCCCCAGAGAATTCTCATATTGACGTTTGAGAAGCATAAATTCATCTTCTTTTTGCTCTACTTGTAAAATTTTCTCATGGAATTCCTGACGTTCTTTTTCACTTTTATCAGTTTTCATCTTAACTCTCCCAGCGCTTGGCTTCTTCTATGTCGCGTTTTTCTATTTTAGCAGCAATCTCTGGAATTTTATTGGCCTGGATTAGAACAGCTGAGCTGAAATCACTGACAGCCTGCAACATTTGATTGCAGGCCTGACGGCCAGCTTCCATCCCAGCAATTCCAGTCGTATAGGAAAATTCAACTTGTTGATTTTGCGCATTACTTGTATCAAGATCAACTAACTCACTGATTGCATCTGATGCCGAAATTGTACTTGACTGTATTTTTCCCATTAGCTTCTTTCCTTTACACAATTTTTTCAGCTATTATACCACATCCAAGGTGAAAGAAGAAGCGTGGACAGGGCTTTCTGATACCAGTTCGATAAACTTCCACAGCTGTTAGCCTTAATAAAAGTGAACGATAAAAAAATAACCTCAGAAACGACATTCTGAGGTTAAGAAGTTTATTTCACAACGATATTAACAAGTTTATTCGGTACACTAATCACTTTCACGACTTCTTTATCGGCGATTTCAGACTTGATTTTCTCATCCGCCAGAGCGATTTCCTGCAATTCTTCACGGCTCAAGTCTTTGGCTACGACTAGCTTAGCACGGACTTTACCCTTGATTTGAACTACGATTTCGACCTCTGCTTCGACCAGTTTGCTTTCGTCATAAGTTGGCCAAGTTACATAGGAAATGCTCTCACCAGTTTGAGCGACTGCCTGCCAGAGTTCTTCAGCCAAGTGCGGTGCAAAAGGCGCTAGCAATTGAATGAAACCTTTGGCATATTCGACATAAAGCTTTTCTTCCTTGTTGGCTGCATTGACAAAGATCATGAGCTGGGCAATGGCTGTGTTAAACTTGAGCTCCTCAAGTTGCTCTGTGACAGACTTGACTGTTTCATGGTAGACCTTGTCCAATGCTCCGCTATTTTCAGTGACCAGCTCCTTAGAGTTAAGAAGTCGATAAACCCGATCCAGGAACTTGCGGCTGCCTTCCAGACCTTCCTCGCTCCAAGCGATAGATGCATCCAGCGGACCCATGAACATTTCATAGACACGCAGTGTATCGGCACCATATTGCTCTACTACATCGTCTGGATTGACCACATTCTTCAGAGACTTAGACATCTTAGCAGGTGCTTGCTCTAATTCTTCTCCCGTTTCGATGTTGAAGAATGAACCATCACGTTTTTCTACCTTGTCAGTCGCCACAAGTGCTCCACGGTGATCACGGTAGCTAGTCCCAAGAATCATCCCTTGGTTAAAGAGTTTCTGGAAAGGCTCTTTGGTAGGTACTACTCCAAGATCATAGAGGAACTTGTGCCAGAAGCGAGCGTAGAGAAGATGGAGCACGGCATGCTCTGCACCTCCGATGTAAATATCAACTGGCAGCCAAGCCTTGAGCAGCTCTTCGTCTGCTAATTTCTCATTGTTATGCGGGTCAATGTAACGCAGGTAGTACCAGCTGGAGCCAGCCCATTGAGGCATAGTGTTGGTTTCACGGCGTCCTTTAACACCATCTTCCCGAGTCACTTCCAGCCAGTCAGTCAGATTAGCCAGAGGGCTTTCACCGGTACCAGATGGGCGGATATCCTTGGTTACAGGCAAGACAAGTGGCAATTCGCTTTCTGGAACAGCCGTTGAAGTCCCGTCTTCCCAATGAATGATTGGAATCGGCTCACCCCAGTAGCGCTGACGACTAAAGAGCCAGTCGCGCAGACGATAGGTGACTTTTTCATTTCCGACACCTTCCGCTTCCAGCCAAGCAACCATTTTCTCAATAGCGGCAGCCTTGTCCAAGCCATCTAGGAAGCCAGAGTTAATATGCGGACCGTCTTCTGTATAAGCAGCTTCAGCAACATTGCCACCTTCTAGAACCGGAATAATCTCTAAATCAAACTGCTTAGCAAACTCCCAGTCGCGCTCATCGTGGGCAGGAACGGCCATGATAGCCCCTGTTCCATAGCTTGCAAGCACATAGTCGGCAATCCAGATTGGGATTTCCTTGCCATTGACAGGATTGATAGCATAAGCTCCTGTCCAGACACCGGTCTTCTCCTTAGCTAGATCAGTCCGAGCCAGGTCGGATTTGAGGCTGGCTGCATGTTTGTAGTCTGCAACTGCTTGAGCTTGTTCGGCACTTGTAATGGCATCAACGAGAGCATGCTCTGGAGCCAAAACAGCATAGGTCGCACCAAAAAGGGTGTCCGGACGAGTCGTAAAGACGGTGAAGTCCTTGTCTGTGTCCTTAATCTTGAAGGTTACATTGGCACCGGTTGACTTGCCGATCCAGTTGCGCTGCATATCCTTGATAGACTCTGGCCAGTCCAGCTCCTCCAAGTCATTGAGCAAACGCTCTGCATAGGCTGTGATTTTCAACATCCACTGACGCATAGGCTTGCGGACAACTGGATAACCACCGCGCTCAGAAGTGCCGTCTGGTAGAACCTCCTCATTGGCAATAGCCGTTCCCAGCTCTTCTACCCAGTTTACTGGTACTTCGGCTTCATAGGCCAAGCCTTTTTCGTAAAGCTTGGTGAAGATCCACTGAGTCCATTTGTAGTAGTTTGGATCTGTTGTGTTGACTTCACGGTCCCAGTCGTAAGAGAATCCAAGCGCATTGATTTGACGTTTGAAGTTGGCAATGTTTTCCGCTGTAAATTCTGCCGGGTCATTCCCCGTATCCATAGCGTACTGCTCAGCTGGCAAACCAAAGGCATCCCAGCCCATAGGATGCAGGACATTATAGCCCTGAGCCCGCTTATAGCGGCTGAGGATATCTGTCGCCGTGTAGCCCTCCGGATGCCCTACATGGAGCCCCGCTCCTGATGGGTAAGGAAACATGTCAAGCGCATAAAAGTTAGGTTTGTCCTTGTCCATACCAGTCTTAAATGTATGGTGCTCTGCCCAGTATTTTTGCCACTTAGGCTCGATTTCTCTATGATTATAAGTACTCATATTTATCTCCAACTTTTGTGATGTTACTATTATACCATTTTCAAAGGATTTTGAAAGACGGAATCCAGTTTTCACCGATAAAAACTATAAGCCATTTCTAAAGCGTTAATCTTTGATTGACCTCCAAAATTAAAAGGTGTATAATTCTGACCGGAGGAATAATCATGAATTTACAAACTATTTTCACTTATGTTTTCTTTGTTATTTTTATTAGCACAGAAATGTGGATTAAAAATAAAACTAAGTCAAACAATGTAAATGATTCTGCAGACAAAGGAAGTCGCTACATCATTATTGGTAGTGTTGTTTGTTGTCTTCTATTAATGAATGAACAACTTCTACCTTCTATAGCTCAATTGCCTCCTTTTTTGATCTATGTTGGAATCCTCATCTCCCTAGCAGGGTTCGTATTGCGGATCTATGCGGTCAATTATCTCGGAAAAAACTTCACACTGGCCGTTCAAACAACCGATAGTCAACAATTAGTAGACCATGGCCCTTATGCTATTGTGAGAAATCCTGCTTATACTGGCAGTATCTTGTCTATCCTTGGCCTATCGATTACTTCACTAAATCCTTTTACAATCATTATCTGTCTTATTTTACTAGTGGTAGGATATAGCATTCGGCTTAAAGTAGAAGAAAAAGCCTTAGGTAATCACTTTGGAAAAAATTACGAAGCATATTGCCAAAAGGTTAGATACCGAGTTTTTCCTTACATCTGGTAATCTCACCAAAAAAACAAGCCGCCTTGTCAGCCTTATAGTTGAAAGGTGGCTTGTTTTCTATTTTGCTTTTATTTATCCAAATCCGGATTCTTACTGTATATTTTTCTCAAAAGCAACCTCATTTATATAAATATGATATGAGCTTGAATTTCATTTTTATAGTAACTTTCTCAAAGGATTTTGAAAGACGCTAAAAATGGAGAATGGGGAAAATCTTTGTTGATTTACCTTGACTTATCTTTAAAAACAGATAGAATTAAAATTAAATTCATATGAATAAGGGAGATCTATGATTATGAGAAAGACTTTGTTTCAGATTATTGAGCCCCATCAGCAGGAAAGTTTTATTGAAGAAGCCTACGATATTTTTATGATCTTGGCCATCATTGTCAGTTTAATTCCTCTAACTTCAAAAAGTCATTCAGGAATCTTCATTTGGCTTGATCTTATAACAACGATTATTTTTATTATTGACTATGTTCTTAGGCTTGTCACTGCCGATTATAAATTACAGAAAGGACGGATTTCTTTCCTCCTCTATCCTTTTACTTTCTTGGCTATGGCTGATTTGCTCTGCATTTTACCATCACTCTTTTTGTTAAATGACAGTCTGCGCCTATTTAAGATTTTACGTATGCTTCGTACCCTGCGTATCTTTAAATTTTTCCGCTATTCCAAGAACATTCTGATTTTGACAAATGTCTTAAAAAAACAGAAAGACAGTCTGATTATTGTAGGGGTTTTAGCACTTGGATATATCTTTGTTTCCGCCCTTGTCATTTTCAACGTAGAGCCTAGTACTTTCCTTACCTTTTTTGATGCCCTTTATTGGGCAACGATTTCCCTGACTACGGTTGGCTATGGGGACATTTACGCGATATCAACTACCGGAAAAATCATTACAATGATCTCTTCATTTTTAGGAATTGCAATTGTTGCACTCCCCGCTGGTATCATTACAGCTGGTTATATGAAAGAGATCAAAGAACTATAAAACCTGTTTAGGGAACCCTAAACAGGTTTTTTGTATATGCATTCACTTTTATACAATTTTAGCTGAGGTCCCTTTCATTTCTTAACCTTTTTAATAAAAAAGTGGAGTGTTAATAGAGCAACAATAATCATTGAAATATAAACTAGCATGAATTGATTAGAAAGATGATTCCCACTAGCATTCTGCAATACTACTCCATAGGATTCCTTGTATTCATTTACCACCGAAGGTGGAGCACTATCAAATACTTGAGCAATTGAGTCTTTCATCAAAACTTGTTTTAAAAGTGCATTCACTTGTGTCATAGGAAACCAAGTCATAACCTGCTGCAATGTTTCCCCAACTGATCCGATAGAAAGATAAACTCCTGAAATAAATCCGATAAAGGTACCGACGATTGAACTCAAAGTGGTAAAAGCTGAACTTGTTCGAATAAAGGCTAATACAGGAAGAACCATAGTAGCTGATAAGACTGTTGATAAGCTAACAATTCCAAAAATCTTTAGATAGTCCATAGCCGAATAATCTAGAAGTGAACTAAAACCGTTGAAAATCCCAATCGCAAAGACACAAGAGAACATGGTGAGGATCATCCCAAATAGGATTGCAAAAATAGCATAGGATAGTTCAACCTTGAAATTAGAAATGGGACTAACCTTGAAATCTTCACTCAGTTTCTTTTCCTTATCTGAGACCATTACTCCAAACGCTCCTAAAGTACTGGTCATAGAAACAATCGTCGTCAAACCTGATATCAACCAATAGTTTACCATCTTAATCGTATCGCTCGAAGCAGTGTCGCTACCTAATGCTTCCTTAATGGCATCAATCTGGATTTGGCCTAGAAAGACTTGATAGACTAAAATTAAAATAATAACTGACAAGAATGACATGAAAAACGCCAAACGATCTCTCGTGTATACTTTCCTATTTCTAGAAATTAGCTCAAACATTCATTTCTCCTCCTGTTTCTTTTAATAAATTCAAATAAGCTGCTTCCAAGTTTGAATATTCCACATTAAATGCTTCAATGATAGACTTATCTTGGTTTTCAGAAATAATTTCCATCATTTCTTCAACAGAAACATCTTTAAAAACAATCTCTCTTTCTGACAAAACTTGACTTTTGTTCATAAATTGTGATATCGATAGTGATGTTACAGACTGCCCTTCTTTTAAAAGCAAATTCAAGTTAGTTGTTGAATGCTTTTCAATAAAAGTAGCAATATCTCCTGAGCAATAAAGATTCCCAGAAATTAAAACATGTAGAATATCACATCCAGCCATCTCTTCTAAATAGTGAGTGATGAGAACTACCGTCATATTATCTTTCTTATTCAACTGATGAATGGCATTCCATAAATCATGTCGAGATTGCGGATCTAGACCAGTGGTTGGCTCATCCAGCAATAAAAGTGATGGTCGAGGTAGCAGAGCACGAGCAATATCTACTTTACGTTTCTGCCCTCCTGACAAGCTCCCATATTTTTTATTTTTAATAGATGCAACATCTAGATAGTTTTGTAAATCCTTCATCCTCTCCAAGACCTTGGTCTTAGATAAGCCATACAAGGCACCTCTAGATACCAAATTTTCCTCTACTGTTAAATTTTCATCCAAACGATTGCTTTGAAAAACGATTCCGATATGGCGATAAAAATCTTTTACGGATAGAGGATGCCCGTCAACTTCCCAGCTAATATCTCCTGAGCTTTGTTTGAAATTTTGAATGAGGAGATTAAAGAGAGTCGTTTTACCAGCACCATTGGGCCCAAGAAGACCATAGAACTTGCCTTCTTCCAAAACTAAATCAATTCCCTTTAAGGCTTCAAAGGAGCCATAGTTTTTCTTAATATTTTTTAATCTAATTTCCATTTTTCCCAAATTCCTTCCTCAAGAAGAAGTAACTTCTTTTTTCTACTCCCACTATTATAAGAGATCATTTAACCGAAGTGTGAGGACATTCATGTCCTATTTAAAAAACTCTATGAGTTCCTAGACTCACAGAGTTCTGTTGCTTATTCATCAATTTTACTATAGCGGCTTATATCCTGCTCCCAGTCCAGTCTCATATTCTCCTTAAGGACATCTTCTGGCAATAGCTCTAGCATTAACTTTACCTTTTGATAGTTGTCCTCAGCTTTTTCGAGATTATTTTCCAAGAAGAGGGCGATTTTCCACTGAAGCGCATAGCTAAAGACACGATCTTGAAAGTCGTTTCTCCTCAACATCAGCTCTTCTAGGACTCTTAATATTTCGGGTAGTCGGTCATATTCTTGATAGTGAGACAAGACCCCCGCCGCAAAAATGATTCTGGCCTGAATTTTTTCCAATCCATTGGTCGGATAATCAGCTACCGCCTCAAGTAACTTGTTTAGCAAACAAGTAAACTCCTTCTTGTCAAAATCTTTCAAACCAAGCGCCAACAGGCGTAAATCAATGATTTCTAGATCCATTTCCGTCAACTTTTCTTTGGCCAAAGCCTGATCCAGATATTCATCTATTAAGCCTTGATCATAGGCAATATTTTCCGTTAAAACCATATCGTTCTTGGCCTGCTTAATCTGAAGATAAAGTTGTTCTTCCTCAGGGAGCTGATCGAAATACTTCCGATAGATTTCCTCGATCAGCTCTTCTCTCTGTTGAAGACGTTCTCCATCGCCATAGTGATATAGCTTTTCCAAGCGATACTTCAATTCAAAATAGCCAGACGGTAACTCTAATCGCTCTCTATTTGCTAGTGTATCCAGTGATACTTCCAGTTGCTCAGCAATATAGAGAGCTGTCGCGATGGTAGGCAGAGACTGGCCTTTTTCAATTCGCTGTAGTTGCCGCGTTGTCAAAATGTCTTCTTCCCCACAAATCGCCAGACGACTCAAGCCTTTTTCTTCTCTTAGAGATTGAATTTTCTGTCCTAGCTCTTCCTTAAATTCCACATCAGGCTCTCCTTCTTCCAGATATTTCCTATTATAGCATAATTTGATTATCAAAATTTATCTCTACAGCTACAAATAAAAACCTGACCAAAGAACTTCGTCTGAAGCTCCTCCAGTCAGGTTTTTACGTCTTCTTATGACTTGTTTGTTACCAAATAATCACACGATCTTCAGGGCTTCGCCACATGCCATCTCCTTCTTGGACATCAAAGGTCGTAAAGAAGTCGTCAAAGTTAGGCAGCTGCACATTGGTCCGAAGCTTGGCTGGCGCATGGACATCGACGCTTGCCAGAAGTTTCATGTACTCTTCTCGACCCTTCATCCGCCAGATACGAGCAAAGTTGGTGAAGAATTCTTCAGCAGAGAAATCTGCTTCTTTCTTGACTGCTTCCAAGGCTGCTGCAATACCGCCCAGATCTGCCACGTTTTCTGAAACAGTCAGCTTACCATTGACCTTAGCACCATAGGAATCCTGTCCTTCGAACTGGTCAATGACCTTTTGAGTCCGTTCAGTAAAGGCTTGATAGTCGTGCTCCGTCCACCAATTATTAAGGCTACCATTTTCATCAAAGGAAGCACCATTGGTATCAAAAGCATGAGAAATCTCATGGGCAATGACCGCTCCAATACCACCGTAATTAGCTGATGAAGACTGGTGCAGGTCGTAGAAAGGCGCCTGCAGGATAGCTGCTGGAAAGACAATCAGATTTTTCTGCGGATTGTAGTAGGCATTGACCATATGAGCTGGCATACCCCATTCCTTGTAATCTACTGGTTGATTCCACATACTCCAGCTATAAGCAATATCAATCTGGCTCAGCTTCTGAGCATTTTCAAAGAGCGTCAGATTTTCGTCCACAACCTTGCGAGAATAGCGCTCAGGAAGCTCGTCTGGATAACCAATATAAGGCTTGATAACATTGAGTTTGACAATGGCCTTGTCACGAGTTTCTGGTGTTAGCCAGTCATTCTGAGCTAGGCGGTTCTTGTAAACTTCAATCATCGTTGCCACTTTCTGCTCCACATCTGCCTTAGCTTCTGGTGAGAACTTTTGACCTGCATACCAAAGACCGATCGCTTGATTAAAAGGCCCCTGAGCTAGGTAATAGGCAGCTTTTTTCTTGTCCTGAGCTTGAGGAGTTCCTGATAAAGCACGTTGATAAGCACCTGCTAAAACACGGATGTCATCCGTTAGATATGGGGTTGTATTGCGAACCGCAGAGAGAATTAGCAAAGCGTGAAGTTTATCCCAGTTTGCAGCTGTATAAATATCTTTAGCTGCTTTCCAGAAGCGTTCCTCAGGAACAATGACTTGGTCGGGTTCTTGACCGATTAACTTGGTAAAAATATCTGCCAAAGGCAACTCTGGTAGCAAGGCTTTGAAATCGTCCCACTTATAAGGATGGTAGAGCTTAGCATACTCAGAGCTCTCTTCATTAGAAAGAACATACTGAGCAAAAACAGCATCCAACTCTAAAACCTTGTCTAAAATATCCTTGATTTCCTCTTCAGTAAAATCAAATTTTGCTAGCAAATCTTCCTGTGCCTTTCGCCATTTTGCAAGCAGATCTGCTTTCTGCGGATGGTCTTCCGCATAGTAGGTCGTATCTGGCAAAATAGTGCCCGGTCCATCCGCCCAGAGAACATTAATCCGAGCATCCATAAAGTCAGGCGCTACACCAAAGGGGAAATAAGTCGGCTTACCAGCCAGCTCAAAGTCTGCAATCTTTGAAGCATAGTCTTCAAAAGACGCTAGGTTACGAATTTCATCAATGTAAGCACGCGCAGGCTCAGTCCCTGCTGCTTCCCGCTTGTCATAATCCGCTGCTAGGCGATGGTAAGCAACGAAGTTCTGCAGAATAGCATCTTCTGGTACTCCATCGCCAGCCAACCATTTGTCAGTCGTAGAGAGCATGAGATCTTCAATTTCCTCAGCCAAGTCCATAAAGCCACCTGTAACTGGTTTATCGTCGGGAATAACAGCTGTCTTGGCCCATTCGCCATTTATTGCATCATAAAAATCATCTTGCAGTCGTGTCATCTTTTTCTCACTTTCATACTTTTGATATAACCTTATCAAAAATAGCTTTGATTTTCAAATCTTTGTTAAATATTTCCCATATTTTGCAAAATTAACTTGACTTAATTTTTATGTTAAGGTATATTAATACAGTGGGGGGTGATATACATGATTGAGATACAAAACCTAAGTGTCAGCTATCAGGGCCAGCTGGCATTAGATAAGGCAAACGTAACTATAAAAGGCCCTACTATTACAGGGATTATCGGCCCAAACGGAGCTGGAAAATCCACCCTTATTAAAGGTTTATTGGGAATCGTCGACCACCAAGGCCAAGCTTTACTGGATGGTCAGCCCTTAGACAAAGAACTAAAACGAATTGCCTATGTAGAACAAAAAATCAATATTGACTATAACTTTCCTATCAAGGTAAAAGAGTGTGTTTCTCTTGGGCTTTATCCTAAGATAAAGCTTTTCCAAAGATTAAAGACTTCTGACTGGGACAAGGTCAACCAGGCTCTAAAAATCGTTGGTTTAGAGGATTTTGCTGAACGTCAAATCAGTCAACTGTCTGGCGGTCAATTCCAACGGGTCTTGATTGCGCGCTGCCTAGTCCAAGAAGCGGATTATATTTTCCTTGATGAGCCTTTTGTTGGGATTGACTCGGTCAGCGAAGAGATTATTATGAAAACACTCCGTCAGCTAAGAAAAGACGGGAAGACGATTTTGATTGTCCACCATGACTTGAGCAAGGTGGTCGCTTATTTTGATCAGGTCTTGCTACTTAACAAAAAAGTCGTCGCTTTCGGATCAACCGAGAGTACCTTCACCAAAGAAAATATGCAGCAGACCTACGGCTCTCAGCTCTTTATGAATGGAGGTGCCTAGGATGATTCAGGAATTTATTCAAGGCTTACATGACTTTCATTTCCTGCAAAATGCTTTGATTACAGCCATTGTGATTGGAGTGGTGGCCGGTGCCGTTGGCTGCTTTATCATTCTGCGGGGCATGTCACTCATGGGGGATGCCATCTCTCACGCGGTGCTGCCCGGTGTGGCCCTGTCTTTTATTTTGGGGATTAATTTCTTCATCGGTGCCATTACCTTTGGCTTACTAGCTTCCATTATTATCACTTATATCAAGGGCAATTCTATTATCAAAAGTGACACGGCTATCGGAATTACTTTTTCTTCCTTCCTGGCTCTGGGGATCATTTTGATTAGCGTTGCCAAGAGTTCGACCGACCTCTTCCATATTCTCTTTGGGAATATCTTGGCGGTACAAGACCTTGATATGTGGATTAGTATTGGCGTGGGTATTTTGGTGCTGCTGGTCATTAGTATTTTCTTCAAGCAACTTTTGCTGACGTCCTTTGACCCGCTTTTGGCCCAAGCTATGGGAATGAAGGTTAATTTTTACCACTATTTGCTGATGATTCTCTTGACTTTGGTTTCTGTCACAGCTATGCAAAGTGTCGGAACGATTCTGATTGTGGCCATGCTGATTACACCAGCTGCGACAGCCTATCTCTATGCCAAGAGTCTCAAGACCATGATTTTATTGTCATCTACCTTGGGGGCTGGTGCATCTGTTTTAGGCCTCTTCATCGGTTATAGTTTTAATGTTGCAGCTGGCTCCAGCATTGTGCTAACCTCTGCTCTGATCTTTTTGGTTTCCTTTTTTATCGCTCCTAAACAGCGGTATTTAAAAAGAAAAAGTAAATAAAATTAATTTATGGAGGATTTTTTCTGATGAAAAAATGTCGTTATTTAGTTTTGCTTTTAGTGGCTATTGTAGGGCTAGCGGCCTGCTCTAGTCAAAAAAGCAGTTCTGACTCTAGCTCTTCCAAGCTAAATGTCGTTGCAACCAATTCAATTATCGCAGATATCACAAAAAATATCGCTGGCGATAAAATCAATCTGCACAGTATTGTCCCTGTCGGTCAAGATCCGCATGAATATGAGCCTCTGCCCGAAGATGTCAAAAAGACTTCTAAGGCTGACCTCATTTTCTACAACGGTATCAACCTTGAAACAGGTGGTAATGCTTGGTTCACTAAATTAGTAGAAAATGCCCAGAAGAAAGAAAACAAGGACTACTATGCTGTCAGTGAAGGCGTTGATGTCATTTACCTAGAAGGCCAAAATGAAAAAGGAAAAGAAGATCCTCATGCTTGGCTAAACTTGGAAAATGGGATCATCTATGCGCAAAATATTGCCAAACGCTTGATTGAAAAAGACCCTGACAATAAGGCTACTTACGAGAAAAATCTCAAAGCTTATGTAGAAAAGCTAACTGCATTGGATAAGGAAGCCAAAGAGAAATTCAACAACATCCCAGAAGAAAAGAAAATGATTGTGACCAGTGAAGGTTGCTTCAAATACTTCTCTAAGGCATACAATGTGCCATCGGCCTACATCTGGGAAATCAACACCGAAGAAGAAGGGACTCCAGACCAAATTAAAAGCTTAGTTGAAAAACTGCGCAAGACCAAAGTCCCATCTCTCTTTGTCGAATCAAGTGTAGACGACCGTCCGATGAAGACTGTTTCTAAAGACACAAATATCCCAATCTACGCTAAAATCTTCACTGACTCAATCGCTGAAAAAGGCGAAGATGGAGACAGCTACTACAGCATGATGAAATACAATCTGGATAAAATTTCTGAAGGATTGGCCAAATAATAACAAAAGGTTAGGAAGCAATCCTAACCTTTTTATTTATGCAAAGAAAAAATTGGGCTGAGATGTAGGCGCTCTCAAATTTCCAGTCAAATTATTCGAAAAAAATACTTATTCGGAGTACAATGAAGCTATCAAACATGAATGGAGACTTTTATGACAACTTTTCTTGGAAATCCTGTAACCTTTACTGGAAAACAACTGCAAGTAGGCGACACAGCCCATGATTTTAGCCTGACAGCAACGGATCTATCAAAGAAAACTCTGGCTGACTTTGCTGGCAAAAAGAAAGTTCTGAGCATCATCCCATCTATCGATACTGGTGTCTGCTCGACTCAGACTCGTCGCTTCAACCAAGAACTCTCTGACTTGGACAATACCGTTGTTATCACAGTTTCAGTTGATTTGCCTTTTGCACAAGGCAAGTGGTGCGCTGCTGAAGGCATTGAGAATGCTGTTATGCTATCTGACTACTTCGACCATTCTTTCGGTCGCGACTACGCTGTCCTCATCAATGAATGGCACCTTTTGGCCCGCGCAGTTCTCGTTCTGGATGAGAACAACACTGTGACCTATGCCGAATATGTCGACAATATCAACACTGAACCTGACTATGATGCGGCAATAGCAGCAGTAAAAAACTTATAATCATCACGACCACTCAAACTGAGTGGTCTTTTTATGTCTAATTTTGAAAAAAGAGAGTCTGAAACTTTTGTTAGAACTGATCCTAAGATTATTTCTTTCTCACTTACGAAACAAAGCTTCTTAAGATCTGACACACTACAAAAGAAAACTCTCCCTGTCACCAGAGAGAGTCTGAAAAATACGATTCGTTTTTAGAAAGCTTAAACAATTCTTCCTTGATCGACAACTAGTTTTCCTGCCTTGTAGACCTGATGGGTCAGGTTAGTCGCAAAGAAATAAAGTGGATAGTCAATATTCTTAGCATCTAGGATGGTAATGTCAGCCTGCTTGCCAGTATCAAAGCTACCAATCTTATCTTGACGGTTAACTGAGTAGGCCGCATTGATGGTTACAGCGTTGAGGACTTCCACTGGCGTCAGACGCATCATAAAGCAGCCCAGCTGCATAACGAACTGCAGGTTAGCTGTCGGACAAGAGCCTGGATTGCTGTCGGTGGTCAGGGTAATAGCCATACCAGCTTCCAGCATCTTGCGGGCTGGTGCATAGGTATCTTCCATCAGACTGAAGGTAGTTGCCGGCAGAAGATTCCCGATAACCTTAGCTTCTGCCATCTTGCGAATACCTTCGTCTGTCGCCATCATCAAGTGTTCCGCACTGGTTGCTCCTAGCTCAGCCGCTACATCTACCCCACCAATAGACTCGATTTCATCAGCATGGATACGAAGCTTGAAGCCCATTTCCTTAGCTTTAGAAAGTAAGTAGCGTGACTCGTCAGCTGTAAAGACGCCTTTTTCACAGAAAATATCACAGAACTCAGCTAGATTTTCTGCTTTTACCCGAGGCAGCATTTCCTCAACGATGAGTTCCAGATATTCCTGAGAACGTCCTTTATATTCTGGTGGAACGGCGTGGGCAGCCATAAAGGTTGAAACTAGGTCAATATTATGGTCACGGTCCAAAGCTCCAACAACATCTAGCTGACGCTTCTCTGTTTCCCAATCTAAACCATAGCCACTCTTGGCCTCAACCGTTGTCACCCCATGAAGCAACATATAGTCCAATAACTTCTTAGATTTATCGTACAGATTTTCAAAAGAAGCTTCTCGCGTTGCTCGAACTGTACTGAGAATTCCGCCACCTTGAGCAAGAATTTCCAGATAAGGAACACCGGCTAATTTCTTGGCAAATTCATGCTCCCGGCTACCGCCGTAGACTAAGTGAGTATGACAGTCAATCAAGCCGGGCGTAGCAATCTTACCCTCATAAGACTGGATCTTAGTATCCGGTCCAATCAGACTAGCATCTGGTTCTCCGCTGCCTACAGCTAAGATTTTGCCGTCTTTGACTGCAATGTAGCCGTCTTCTAACACTCGAGCTTCCTTCATCTCCGCTCCGAAAAGGGGATGCCCAAGATCGTTAGGACAAAAGACTTGATTAAAGTGAGTTAATAGTAAATCAGCAGTCATGTTTCTTCCTCCATTTTATTTCTAACATTTTTACTTGCTTTTCATCATAATACACTATCGTCAAATTATAGTCAAAAGCTTTTAAAAAATAGGAAAAATTCTTTTTTTCTATTTTATGTTCTTTTCTTGACTTTTTATGGACGGGGGTCTTATAAAATAAGGTCGAAACATATTTTATACTTGACTTAATAAGGAGGAATCTTCATGTCATACTTTAGTGAAAATGAAATTGCAGCAGCAATGACCGTCAAATTAGATGATGTCTTGCCTGAAAAAACGGTTTTCCAAGAAGGCATCCGACGTGCACCTGACCGGGGCTTCCGTCTCACTCAGGCGCAAACAGAAATCGCTCTAAAAAATGCTCTTCGCTATATTCCAAAAAAATTCCACGAAGAAGTGATTCCAGAATTTTTAGAAGAGTTAAAAACTCGCGGACGGATTTATGGCTACCGCTGGCGTCCAAAAGAACGTATCTATGGCAAACCAATTGACGAGTATAAAGGAAACTGTACCGCAGCTAAGGCTATGCAGGTCATGATTGACAACAACTTGAGCTTTGAAATCGCCCTCTATCCTTATGAATTGGTTACTTACGGGGAAACTGGATCTGTCTGCGCTAACTGGATGCAGTATAATTTGATTAAAAAATATCTGGAAGTGATGACCGACCATCAAACTTTGGTTGTAGAATCTGGTCACCCTGTTGGTCTCTTCAAATCTAAACCAGAAGCTCCTCGTGTCATCATCACCAATGGTCTCTTAGTCGGTGAATACGACAATATGAAAGACTGGGAAATTGCAGAAGAAATGGGTGTCACCAACTATGGTCAAATGACAGCCGGCGGCTGGATGTACATCGGTCCTCAAGGTATCGTCCACGGTACTTTCAACACCCTCCTCAATGCTGGACGTTTGAAACTGGGTGTAGCTGATGACGGTGACCTAACTGGCAAACTCTTTATCTCTTCTGGTCTGGGCGGTATGAGTGGAGCTCAAGGGAAAGCGGCCGAAATTGCTAAAGCTGTGGCAATCGTAGCTGAAGTAGACCAATCTCGGATTGAAACTCGTCACTCCCAAGGCTGGATTAGTCAATTAGCCGAAAGTCCAAAAGAAGCAATCGAGCTAGCTCAGAAAGCTCTGGAAGCTGGTGAATCAACTTCTATCGCCTATCATGGTAACATTGTAGACCTCTTGGAATACGTCAACGAGAACAATATCCATGTAGACCTACTATCTGACCAAACTTCTTGCCACAATGTCTACGACGGTGGCTACTGTCCAGCTGGTATCAGCTTTGAAGAACGGACTCGCCTCCTAGCTGAAGACAAGGAAAGCTTTGCTAAGCTGGTTGACCAAACCTTGGAACGTCACTTCAAAGCGATCAAGACCCTGACTAGCAACGGTACCTACTTCTTTGACTACGGTAATGCCTTTATGAAAGCAGTCTATGACTCTGGCATCAAGGAAATTTCTAAGAATGGCTTTGACGATAAAGACGGCTTTATCTGGCCATCTTATGTAGAAGATATCATGGGGCCAATGCTCTTTGACTATGGTTATGGTCCTTTCCGTTGGGTATGTCTGAGCGGTAAACACGAAGACCTGGTCGCTACTGACCATGCAGCTATGGAAGTGATCGACCCTAACCGTCGCTACCAAGATCGCGACAACTACAACTGGATCCGCGATGCAGAAAAGAACCAGTTGGTTGTTGGAACTCAGGCTCGGATCCTCTACCAAGACTGTATGGGACGCGTCAATATCGCCCTCAAGTTCAATGAATTAGTACGCGAAGGTAAGATTGGTCCTGTCATGATCGGCCGTGATCACCACGACGTATCTGGTACTGACTCTCCATTCCGTGAAACTTCCAATATTAAGGACGGTTCTAATGTTACTTGCGACATGGCCGTGCAATGTTACGCTGGTAACGCAGCTCGCGGTATGAGTCTAGTAGCTCTCCACAACGGTGGCGGAACTGGTATCGGTAAAGCGATCAACGGAGGTTTTGGCTTGGTTCTAGACGGCAGCGAACGCATTGATGAAATCATCAAATCTGCTATCGCTTGGGATACAATCGGAGGAGTTGCTCGTCGTAACTGGGCACGTAATGAGCATGCTATTGAGACAGCTATCGAATACAACCGTCTCCACCAAGGAACTGACCACATCACCATTCCGTACTTAACTGACGAAGATTTGGTCAAAGAATCTGTTAAGAAATTGTTCGAATAGGAAAAACTTGTCCCCCAACTTCTAAGCTTAGCTAGGCCTCTCTCCTAGCTAAGCTGGAAGCTCTACTTTATTCACTTTGTAATTTTAATAACATATAACACGAGGTAATATCTTATGGCAAAAATTGTTGAATGCATTCCTAACTTTTCTGAAGGCCGCAACCAAGCGGTCATTGACGGTCTAGTGGAAGTTGCTAAGAGCGTGCCAGGCGTAACACTTTTGGACCACTCTTCTGATGCCAGCCACAACCGCAGCGTCTTTACCTTGGTCGGTGATGATCAAAACATTCAGGAAGTTGCTTTCCGTTTGGTTAAATACGCTTCTGAGAATATTGACTTGACCAAGCACCAGGGTGAACACCCTCGTATGGGCGCAACTGATGTCCTGCCTTTTGTACCGATCAAGGACATCACAAGTGAGGAATGCGTAGAAATTGCGAAGACCGTATCTGAGCGGATCAACCGTGAGCTCGGTATTCCTATCTTCCTCTATGAAGATGCAGCGACTCGTCCAGAGCGTAAGAACTTGGCTAAGGTTCGTAAAGGACAATTTGAAGGCATGCCAGAAAAACTCTTGGAACCTGACTGGGCTCCTGACTATGGTGAAAGAAAGATTCACCCAACTGCTGGTGTCACTGCTGTTGGTGCTAGAATGCCGCTCATCGCCTACAACATCAACTTAGATACAGACAATCTAGAAATTGCCAACAATATTGCCAAAATCATCCGTGGATCAAGCGGTGGTTACAAGTACTGTAAAGCAATCGGTGTTATGCTGGAAGACCGCAACATTGCTCAGGTTTCTATCAACATGGTCAATCTGGAAAAATTCCCACTCTATCGTGTTTTTGAAACTGTTCGCTTTGAAGCTAAGCGCTACGGAGTTGGAATCCTCGGCTCAGAAGTCATCGGTTTGGCTCCAGCCAAGGCTTTGATTGACGCAGCAGAATACTATCTGCAAATCGAAGACTTTGACTACGGTAAGCAAGTTCTGGAAAACCATTTGCTGGGCTAGGAGGACAGAAACCTATGAAATTAGTAGATTTAAGTTTGACAGAATTTGCCCAAGTCCTAGGCTCAGATGCTCCTGCACCAGGAGGTGGCTCTGCCGCTGCTCTTTCAGCAGCGAACGGTATTTCCCTGACTAAGATGGTCTGCGAATTAACCCTTGGTAAGAAAAAATACGCAGAATTTGAAGCAGAAATTGCTCAAGTGCACGCAGAAAGTGCTCGACTCCAAGAAAGGCTGCTCGCAGCTATTGACAAGGACACTGAAGCCTTCAATCTAGTCTCCGCCGTCTTTGATATGCCTAAGGAAACAGAGGAAGATAAGGCTGCCCGTCGAGAAGCGATGCAACAAGCCCTCAAGGAAGCGACCAAGTCACCTTATGGCATGATGGAAGACATCTTGGCTGCCCTGCAAACAACTCAAAAGGCTGTTGGCAAGTCCAATACCAATGCTGCCAGCGACCTGGGAGTCGCAGCTCTCAACCTTAAGGCTGGTTTGCAAGGAGCTTGGCTCAATGTCCTCATCAACCTGTCAGGTGTTAAGGATGAAGCATTCGTCGCAGACTACCACAGCAAGGGTGAAGAGCTCCTACAAAAAGGCTGCGCTCTAGCAGATGAAATTTATCAAGAAATTTTGAAAGTCGTCTAATAGATAAACGGAAGAGAAGTCCACTCTCTTCCATGAATGGACTTCCTTTCTCAAGAGGTAACAATATGGTTTTATCAGATATTGAAATTGCGAATTCGGTTCAAATGAAGCCCATCAAAGAGGTGGCAGAAAAGCTAGGAATTGCTGAAGATGCCTTGTCTCTTTATGGAAATTACAAGGCAAAAATCAGTGCCGGCCAACTAGAAGCCTTAAAAGACAAACCAGACGGTAAACTGATTCTCGTGACAGCTATTTCTCCGACACCAGCCGGAGAAGGCAAGACCACTACTTCTGTCGGATTGGTCGATGCTTTGGCTGCTATCGGTAAAAAAGCCGTTATCGCTCTGCGGGAGCCTTCACTCGGACCTGTCTTTGGTATCAAGGGTGGAGCTGCTGGCGGTGGGCACGCTCAAGTTGTGCCGATGGAGGATATCAACCTCCACTTCACTGGTGACTTTCATGCCATCGGTGTTGCCAACAACCTGCTGGCGGCCCTCATTGACAACCACATCCACCATGGCAATGCCTTAGGCATCGACTCTCGCCGCATCACTTGGAAGCGGGCAGTGGATATGAATGACCGGCAACTACGCCACATCGTGGACGGCTTGCAAGGCAAGGTCAACGGTGTTCCACGTGAAGATGGTTTTGACATCACAGTTGCTTCTGAGGTTATGGCTATTCTCTGTCTGTCAGAAAATATCACTGATCTCAAGAACCGTTTGGAAAAAATCATCATTGGCTACAGCTTTGAAGGTAAGCCAATAACTGCCAAGGACTTGAAAGCTGGTGGCGCCATGGCTGCTGTGCTCAAAGACGCTATCCATCCAAACTTGGTTCAAACTCTGGAACACACACCAGCCTTGATTCACGGCGGACCTTTCGCCAACATCGCCCACGGCTGTAACAGTGTCCTAGCTACCAAGCTGGCTCTCAAATATGGCGACTATGCTGTCACAGAAGCTGGTTTCGGTGCTGACCTAGGTGCTGAAAAATTCATTGATATCAAGTGTCGTACATCTGGACTTCGTCCAGCAGCTGTAGTTCTAGTTGCTACCATCCGCGCTCTCAAGATGCACGGTGGTGTGGCTAAGAGCGACCTAGCTGAAGAAAATGTCCAAGCCGTTGTAGATGGTCTGCCAAACTTAGAAAAACATCTGGAAAACATTCAAGATGTTTATGGATTGCCAGCAGTCGTTGCCATCAATAAATTCCCGCTGGATACCGAAGCAGAATTGCAAGCAGTTTATGATGCCTGCCAAAAACGGGGAGTTGACGTAGTGATTTCCGATGTTTGGGCAAATGGCGGGGCCGGCGGTAAAGAGTTGGCTGAAAAAGTCGTTGAATTGGCCGAAGGAGACAATCACTTCCAATTTGTATATAATGAAGAAGACTCCATTGAAACCAAACTGAACAAGATCGTTACCAAGGTCTATGGAGGCAAGGGCGTTCGCCTGACTCCTGCCGCTAAACGTGAGCTCAAACAACTGGAAGAGCTGGGCTTCTCCAACTATCCTATCTGTATGGCCAAGACTCAGTACTCCTTCTCAGACGATGCTAAGAAACTGGGCGCACCTAAAGACTTTGTTGTGACTATCAGCCAGCTCAAAGTTTCTGCTGGTGCAGGCTTTATCGTTGCTCTGACTGGTGCGATCATGACCATGCCGGGACTACCTAAAGTGCCAGCTAGCGAAAAGATTGATGTTGACAAAGACGGCAATATCAGCGGTTTGTTCTAATAAATACCAAAAATGACAAATGTAACCCTTCTAAAATCAAACGATTTTCAAGTTTCCGATTGGTCGGGGGGAAAGACAAAACAACTTTATCTTTCCCCGTCCACCGGCGACTATGGCCAGCGGGAATTTGACTATCGACTCTCAACAGCAACTGTGGAAGCGGCTGAAAGTGAGTTTTCTGACCTCAGTGGCTTTCACCGCATTCTTATGAGCCTAGATCATCCTCTTCGCCTGCTCAATGCTAGTAGGCAAGAGGAAACGGCTCTAGATCCCTTTACCCCCTATTTCTTCGAAGGGAGTGATTCTATCACAAGTCGCGGGACTTGTACCGACTTTAACTTAATCTACAGCAACCACTATCAGGGACAGATGATTGCCGTCTCCAATAAGCAAGTTCTCATACGAGACGAAGAGATTCAATTTATCTATGCTTTGACAAATCTAACAGTGATTGGAGATAACTTTCCACCACTTGATATAGAGGAAGGAAATTTTCTGATAGTGGAAAAAGAGACTCAGGAAACTGAGCTGCATATAATGTTTTCATGTAACCAATCTAAAGGCTCTCCTCTTGCCATTTGGGCTGGTTTAAACCACATCCCCGCTAAGTAAAGATACAGTGATGCTCCAAGATTGGTTTGCCACCACCCTATCTTTACTTGGAAGGGATCCTCATATCTCTAAAGGAGAAACATTATTATGGATGCAAAAAAACTCAACACACAAGAGCAGGAAAAAGCGAAATTCAGCTTTGCCGGTGCAACTCTTTATGGTATTAATGCCGTTATCGGCTCTGGTATCTTCCTTCTACCGCAAAAAATTTATAAAGGACTTGGACCTGCTTCTCTAGCTGTCATGTTAGGGACTGCTCTCCTTGTTATTCTGCTAGCAGTCTGCTTGGCAGAAACTGCAGGTTATTTCAATAAAAATGGTGGAGCCTTCCAATATGCCAAGGAAGCATTTGGTAACTTTGTCGGATTTAACGTAGGCTTTCTGGGTTGGGCGGTTACCATCATCGCTTGGTCCGCTATGGCTGCAGGATTTGCAAGACTCTTTGTCATTACCTTCCCAGCTTTTACCCCTTATGAACTAATCCTTAGTATCACTTTAATTGTCTTGCTCAGCTTGATGAATATTGCTGGTTTAAAGACCTCTAAGTTTTTCACACTAGCTGCAACCGTAGCTAAGTTGATTCCAATCATTGCATTTGCAGCATGTGCCATCTTCTTCATCAAAGGTGGAATCGACAAAGGAAACTTTACTCCCTTCCTTCAGCTAGAACCTGGCGCAGATATCATGAAGGCTATCTCAAGTACAGCTATTTATATCTTCTATGGTTTTATCGGCTTTGAAACCATGTCTATCGTTGCTGGTGAAATGCGCGATCCAGAAAAGAATGTCCCACGTGCTATTCTAGGGTCTATCAGCATTGTATCTGTTCTCTACATGCTCATTATTGCAGGAACCATTGCTATGCTAGGTAGCCGTATCCTACAAACAGATGCTTCTGTGCAAGACGCTTTTGTTGAAATGATTGGCCCTGCTGGGGCATGGATCGTTTCTATTGGAGCCCTTATTTCTATTGCCGGCCTCAACATCGGTGAATCCATCATGGTACCGCGTTTTGGAGCAGCTATTGCCAATGAAGGTATGTTGCCTAAAAAAATTGCTGAAACCAATTCTAAAAACGCACCTATCTTTGCTATCATCATCTCAGGAGTTTTAGCTATCGCATTGCTCTTTACAGGAACATTTGAAGTATTAGCAGCTCTCAGCGTAGTCTTCCGTTTCTTCCAATACATCCCAACTGCTCTAGCCGTTTTGGTATTGAGAAAGAAATATCCAGATAAAAAAGTAGTCTTCCGCGTTCCATTTGGCCCAGTAATCCCAATCCTAGCAGTCTTAGTCAGCCTTGTCATGATTTGGGGTGAAAACCCAATGAACTATATCTATGGTCTCATAGGTGTCCTTATCGCAAGTGCAGTATACTATATCTATATTGTACTGATTTGTGAAAATAAAGTTCTTGAATAAAAGGAGAATAAATCGTATGACACATGTAATAAATTTGGATGGCGAACACCTTACTTTAGAAGATGTGATCGCAGTAGCCCGTCATGGAGCTACCTGCGAAATCGACCAAGAAGCTAAGAAAGCTGTAGAAGCTTCCCGTAAAATCGTGGACGACATTGTTCGTGAAAAACGGGTGGTCTATGGTGTTACAACTGGATTTGGATCTCTCTGCAACGTTAGTATCTCACCAGAAGATACGACTCAACTACAGGAAAATCTGATCCGTACCCACGCTTCAGGCTTTGGTGATCCCCTACCAGAAGACGCAGTCCGTGCTATCATGTTAATCCGGATTAATTCTCTGGTAAAAGGCTACTCTGGTATTCGTCTGTCTACTGTCGAAAAGCTTCTGGAACTGCTCAATAAAGGCGTCGTGCCATTCATTCCAGAAAAAGGCTCTTTGGGCGCTTCTGGTGACTTAGCTCCATTGGCTCACATGGTTCTTCCTATGCTAGGACTGGGCCACGCATACTATCAAGGCCAATTGCTCTCTGGCCAAGAAGCTTTGGACAAGGCTGGGATTGAAAAAATTGCTCTAGCTGCCAAAGAAGGTCTGGCGCTAATTAACGGTACGACTGTCCTAACAGGTATCGGAGCTCTGGCTACCTATGATGCCATCCAATTGCTTAAATTATCAGATGTCGCCGGCGCTCTTTCTATGGAAGTCCACAATGGTATTACTAGTCCATTTGAAGAAGACTTACATACCATTCGACCTCAGAGCGGTCAACTAGCTACAGCCCGGAATATCCGCAACCTTCTAGAGGGCAGTGGCAATACGACCGTAGCTACTCAACAACGTGTTCAAGACCCATACACACTGCGTTGTATCCCGCAGATTCACGGTGCAAGCAAGGACTCTATCGCTTATGTCAAGACCAAGGTTGAGATTGAGATCAACTCCGTTACAGACAACCCTATCATCACCAAAGAAGGTCATGTTATCTCAGGCGGTAACTTCCACGGCGAACCAATGGCTCAGCCATTTGACTTCCTCGGTATCGCTATTTCTGAAATCGGAAATGTTTCTGAACGTCGTGTAGAACGTCTAGTTAACAGCCAACTGAGCAAGCTACCATCCTTCTTGGTCAAACACCCAGGACTCAACTCTGGCTTTATGATTACCCAATATGCTTGTGCTTCTCTTGCTTCTGAAAATAAGGTTCTGGCTCATCCAGCCAGCGTAGACTCTATCCCATCTTGTGAAAACCAAGAAGACTTTGTCAGCATGGGAACTACCGCAGCACGCAAGGCAGCTGAGATTCTCAAGAATTCTCGCCGCATCGTGGCAACAGAAATCATGGCAGCCTGCCAAGCTCTAGATCTGAAACCAGAAAACCATGAACTGGGCAAGGGAACCAAACCAGCCTACGACCTCTTCCGTCAACATGTCCGCTTTATCGAATTTGATAAGGACATCGAAATCTATGAAGAGCTCAACAAGGCCTCTGAGCTGATTGAAAGCGATGAATTCCTAGCAGCAGTTGAAAACGCTGTGGACTTAAGCATTCAATTCTAAATCTGATACTCTTTGAAATTGATTTTTGAAGGTCTTAAACTCTTTTGACGGACTTCGGTTCTATCAGCAGTGGCTTACCTTGTCAAATTTGGATCTTCGTTGAGTCAGAAAAGCGAATAAAAGAAGCCCACGCTTGTTCAGCTGGGCTTTCTTTTTTCAGCTAAAAGTCATTGACAGCCATAGTGGAAACTCTTATAATAAAGTCGCTAGTGCCATTAAGCAAGGTCAAATAAAATGAAAATCTCAAGGGCAAATCTTAGAAGCTAGAAAGAGTTTGATTAAGGAGAAAAGTAACAATGAAAAAAGCCTCTAAAGTAGACTATTTTGCAATTCTACATCCACTTGTCTTAATCATTTTACCAGCAATGGCCTACCTCATTTGGCATATGTTAAAAACCATTTTATTTACTTTTTTATATCTCCTAATAGGCAAGCCTATTGTTAAACAGGACGATAGCTTTCTCATTGTATTTTTTTATATATGTATCGCTGTTTTTATCCTTTATTCAGTCGGCTTTTTAGCACAACTGATGCTCCATATTTGCAATAGCAAAGAGAGCACCCTTTTACCTGTTTGGTGCATGCTTACAGCTTTAATTCTACTTGTACCAACGGTTGAAAATGGCCGAATCCTTAGCTCTGGATGGACACCATATGCTTATTTTCTTTCAATTGCAGCCTATATTGCTTATCTCTTTTCGAAAAGGCCAAAGGTTAGAGAGGGCTACCGGTCCAACGCTAAGATACGCTACGCTACATGGACTGCATTGATTCTCGCCATTATAGTGGCTTTCTTGTAAACAATTTCCTCTCCACTAAGCTCCTTTCCCAGCAGAAAGTCATTGACAGGCCTAGTGGAAACTCTTATAATAAAATCGCAAGTATCGTTATGGAAAAGGAAAAGATTATGTTAGAAGATTATTATCAATTAGATAACAGCTATTATCAACGGGGGGTCGAGGATAATTTATATGCTGCCAAATGGGGTATGGTTATCGAATTCTTAAATTTAAATGACCCAAACTTAAAACCTTTTGAGGGAGTCAACTTTGCCTTAATTGGTTTCAAGAGCGACAAAGGAGTCTATATCAACCACGGTCGGGTTGGGGCAGTTGAAGGACCACAATCTATCCGTACTCAATTGGCCAAACTGCCTTGGCATCTAGGTCGAAACGTCCGTGTCTTTGATGTCGGTGATATTGATGGTCCCAATAGGTCTCTGGAACAACTCCAAAGCAGTCTAGCGAAAGCTGTCAAGCGCCTGCGGGAGCTCAATCTTCGCCCCATCGTACTGGGAGGCGGGCACGAAACAGCCTACGGAAACTATCTCGGACTCAAGTCTTCACTAAAACCCGAGCAAGAATTAGCCGTCATCAATATGGATGCCCATTTTGATCTTCGTCCCTATGACCAGACTGGTCCCAATTCCGGTACTGGTTTTCGCCAGATGTTTGACGAAACTTTGGCTCAAAAACAAGTCTTTAACTATCTCATTTTAGGTATCCAAGAACACAATAATAACCTCTTTCTCTTTGATTTTGTAGCCAAGTCTAAAGCCATCCAGTTCCTGACTGGATTAGATATCTACCAAATGGGCCACAAGGAAGTCTGTAAGGTTGTTGATGCCTTTCTTGCAGACAAGGAACAAGTCTATTTGACCATTGACATTGACTGCTTTGCTGCTGGTGCTGCTCCTGGTGTCAGTGCTATTCAGTCGCTGGGCGTGGATCCAAATTTAGCCGTTCTGGTCTTCCAGCATATCGCAGCTTCAGGAAAGCTAATTGGTTTTGACGTGGTAGAAGTTTCTCCACCCCACGATATTGACAACCATACAGCCAACCTAGCTGCCAGCTTTATCTTTTATCTGACCCAGGTCTGGGCCCAAATACATGATTAATCTTTTTGTCAGAATAAAAAGAGAGGATGAAATTCATTTTCATCCTCTTTTATTTTATATTTGATTATCGAGACAGTCTCAAGCGCAAGCTTTCCAGTTCTTTTAACTGATGGCGGTCCCGATAAAAATTAAGATGGCTTTTAGCCGTATCATAGTAATAATCAAAATCCCGAGTCAATAACTCTTCAAAACCACTTTCTTTCAAATCTCCTAGCAGAAGTTGATATTTAAGCACTGCCATCAGGTAGTAAATTAAGCCCTTGTCTCGAGGGTTGCCATATCGGCTAATCAATTCTTCTTTCTTTCTCAGCAAGTCCAAGACTGGCTGATAGTCTCCTTTTTCACAGCTAATCAAGCCTAGATAGACTTCCAACTGAGTCTCCTTCCAAGGAAAACTAAGAGATTCCATAGCTTTTTTAGCTTTCAAAAGGATCGCCTCTGCCTGCTCATAATCTTTCAGCTGATAATAGGTCATGCCTAATCCAATATAGAAGGCAAATATTGATGGCTCTGCTATTTTGTTTTCTGTTAGATCAATTGCTTCTTTCTGGTGGGCCAAGGCTGTTGTAAAATTCCCACGAATCTGCTCAATCTCTGCCAGATAATCTAAAGCCGCTGCAATCTGAATCGAATATTTGGAGCGAAGCGAGTCTGTTAGGCTAAAACAATCAATAGACTGATAGAGATGGTGAAGCGACTGTTCTTCATCTCCGATCATGAGATGATATAGCCCCTTCAGACGAAGATTGACGGCAATGGCTTCGTGGTTATTGGCCTGGACTGAAGCATCCAGAGCACGCTCCGTATAATAGCGCATCTCAGGAATATTCTCCGTCTGAATACAGTAATAGATCATCTGCCGATAACCTTCCAGAAGGAACTCCATTTGCTGCAGTTCCTTGGCCGAAGCAATCACCTGCTGGATATTGTCCATCCCCTGCTGGTAATTTCCTGTCCGAATAGCATAGCGCCCTTCCAGATAGAGGAAACGAAGTACCAGCAATTGAAAATCCTTATGATTTTGATGTTTGCTTTCTAAGTCCTTTATTTCCTGACGAATTCGATCAAATTGCTCCAGAACAGCAGTCTGGTTGTTATCCTCTGTCTTTTCAATAAAACCAAACTCCCGTGAGTAAATTGGAAAGAGTTCATGATGAAACTGTAAAGTAGCTTCCAAATAATGCAACTCGTATTCCAAAGACTTGATCGGTTGCTTAGACATCTTATAATGATAGGCAATTTCATTGAGCAACTGGGAATGATAAAGGGGGTCTCCCAAGCATTCTTCCATGCTCTGGGCAATCTGATGATGCAACATCCGGCGCTTGGCTATTGACAGACGCTCATAAGCATATATTTGCAGGAGTTCCTGACTAAAATTCACTACCAGTCTGTCCTCTTCTTCCACCTCAATTAAGAGTCGCTTTTGTCTCAAAGCCTCAATAATTTCAACCAAGTCTTCCACAGGTAAAGCAAGTAACTTGGTCAAAAAGGAAAGCGATGCAGGTTCTCTGAAACAAGCTAGATAGTCCAGTAGTTCCTCTTCCCCACTGCTAAGATGATCCAATTTTAAAGACAGCTTAGCCTTAATAGCCGGCGTCAATGGCTGAAACTTTTCTCCTCTCAAGAGTTGCTCAGCATATTCTGACAGGAAGAATGGAATCCCCTGGCTAACTCGATAAATGTCTTTGACTTTTTCCTCAGAAAGAGCTTCTATGCCCTTTTGAGCTTGTAGATAAGCTACACTATCTTGAAAATTGAGGGGCTGTAGCTCAATAAAATCAATCTTATCACGAACCAGCAAATGACTGAAAAAATGTTCCAAATAAGAAGGAGTGCTGAGGTGTTTGGTCAACACAAAGGCCACTGGGTAATCATACATATGGTTCATGACCTGTTCCAAGACTGCAGTACTAGCTGCATCCATCCAGTGACAATCCTCAATTAAAATTACCAGAGCTTTCTTCTTGGAAATTTTCTGCAGAATATCGACTACAAACTGGGCTAATTTGTCTGCATCTAACTCAGCGCCAGAGACCCCTCCTGTTAAGATTGGAAAATAGCTTTCCAAAATGACTTGCCACTGACTAATTGTAAGAATCTTGTGCTGAATGACCAAATCACCCAAACCATCCAGTAGACCACGCCAAGGCTGAAGCTCAGACTCCATTTCTTCCTTAAAACACTCGGCCATAACAATTTGAAAGTACTTGGTCTGATTGGCTAGCACCTGACGAGTCACAGTGCGTTTCCCTATGCCTGTGCCACCCACTAGGACTAGAGCACGCGCCTCCTGTTCTCCTAAAATCTTAGAAAAATAAGACTCTAAGCGCTGAATTTCACTCACTCGACCAAAGAAATGGTCCGTATTCCGAAGAAATTGCTTGGTTTTTCTTTCACTCCGATCTTTAGCAAGAACTTCATGATAAAGTTGTTGAATAGACTCATTGGGACTAATTCCCAGTTCTTTGTCCAAGAGATTCACTAGTTTATAGTAAGTCTCAATAACCTTCCCTGGTCGATCATTATCCCGGTAGAACTTCATGAGCAAATGATAATTCTTTTCATCAAACTCGTCCAAGCTAATCAAACGACGCAGATTTTGCTCGGCTTCTTCTAGATTTAGCTGATCCTTTTCTTTTTCAAGCTGATGGTAGCAAGCTTGGACATAAAGTTGCTCATACTGGGTCCGCATTTTGGAAACCCAGTAATCAAAAGCTTCGCTATCCTTAAGATAGAACCCCTGCAAAAAATCTCCTTGATAGAGAGACAAATGCTCTGCTGGTTTAGCTATAAAAGTCTCCACATCACTTTCAATTTTGAAGTTTGGATTAAGAGACAAAACTGTCCTGTTGGGCGCAATAATCCAATCCCCACCTAAGAGTTTATTGGCCTGGTAGATGGTATTACGTAGATTTTTTTTAGCAGACTGATTGTCCTTATTTTCCCAGAGGATTCCTGCAATTTCTTCTCGATTAACCGCTCCATTGATATGAAGATAGTAAATCAAGGCATTTATTTTAGCAAAAGGGAAGAATACTTCCTCCTGATCAAGAAAAACACTGGGGCTTCCCAATAGTTTCAAGCTCAAAAGTTTTTTGTTCATGCAAACGCCTCCAAGAAAGCTTATAGAACTACTATAAACAAAAATAGAAAGTTTCGCAAGTAAGGAAGTTCACCAAGCTTTGGTATGCTTATTTTAAAAGGGACAATTGAGAAGGATTGCTCCTTTCCAGACAAGTCAATTTAAAAGGCCTTATCCTTATTGATCGAACAAAGAATTTTCTTTTGAAAATAGCTCTTCTTTATACCCCTATAAACTTTTCTAGCGTTTGGTCCTTATGACTTAAAAATATTTTTCCAAAACTGGCGTAGCCAAGCCCAGCAACGGACAAAGAAGGCTGGTCGATTTAAGAGGCTTTTAAAACGGGCAAGTTCCTTTTTGACTTCCTTTTGAATACTCTCTTTCCCTGGAACATAGACACTTTTAGCTGAGAGATACCCCATTGATCCACGATTATTTTGTGGTGCCTTAAATTTTTTGCCTCCATTAGCCATCGCTCTTCTGCGAAAAAGAGGGTCCCAAACGGCTGGTGTTTTAACATCATAGCGAGTATGGGAAGCCCGATTCCCTGGACGATTGCGGTCACCATAGTTAAAGCTAGCACCATTAACAAGGCCATTTTGGCTAGTCCCTTCTGGATCCATAATATTGAGGAAGCGACCTTGCTGATCTAAAATGAATTCTGTATGGAAATCAAGTAAAATTTTGATATTGACTTGGCTTTTTTGACCATCTGGATAAAACACCTGACCCGAAAGCTTATCTATATAAGCCTTATTATGCAAACGAGAGGACTCATTGAAACTATAAGGCATACTTGGCTGAGACTTAAAATAGCTGGCCAAGGCTTCTGCATCTGTCATCCCCTCTGCCCTAAAATGCTCTCGGACCCACTGGGCTTGTTGACTGGAAATCAGATAGCGAAATTGATGGACCTGGCTTTTCAATTCCTGATTGCCATCTGTCTGACTGAAATCATCAGCTGGAAAGGCCATCTGTACCGTTTTAGCAAAAGTTCGCCAAAAACTATCGTGAGGTGCCAAATTCGGACTGAACTTCTCTAGAAGCGAAACAACTTCATCCTGTCCCCCTTCTAACTCTTTGGGCATTCCCACGCAAGCTAGGGCAAGTCCCAGTAATTTCTGAGCTTGGAGAGGGGAAGCCTGACGACTATCTAACTTCCATAACTCTTTAAAGAGCTCACTGCCAAAAAGTTGAGCTTCTTGCCAAGGCACTTGAATATTTGCTTTCCCAATTTTTCGGCAGATCTCTTCCACTGCCTCATGTGACCAGCCCAGCTCTTCCAACCACTTTTTTTGATTCTCTACTTTATTTGCCACTGGCAAGTTCCTTCCCGTCTTTTTTATCTATTATATGCATTTTTTATTTCTTCCGTCAAACTAGAAGACTCCCTTTCTATAGGATAGCAGAATTTTTTCTAAAGTCGATCCTTTTTCTGCCTAAGAACCACTTGACTGTATTCTTGTCTTATTTTTTGCTATACTAATAATAAGAAAATTCGAGGTATAACATGACACCTAATAAAGAAGATTATCTAAAATGTCTCTATGAACTTGGAACCAGACACAATAAAATCACTAATAAAGAAATCGCTCAACTCATGCAAGTCTCTCCGCCAGCTGTAACAGAGATGATGAAGAAGCTACTAGCTGAAGAATTACTCATCAAGGACAAAAAGGCTGGTTACCTCTTAACCGATTTGGGGCTAAAATTAGTTTCAGACCTCTATCGTAAACATCGGCTAATTGAAGTTTTTCTAGTGCACCATCTGGGCTATACCACAGAGGAAATCCATGAGGAAGCCGAGGTTTTAGAACACACTGTTTCTGACCACTTTGTTGAAAGACTGGATCAGTTGCTGGATTATCCCAAAGCTTGCCCCCATGGAGGAACCATTCCAGCTAAGGGAGAACTCCTAGTTGAAAAACATAAACTTACTTTAGAAAAGGCTAAAGAAAAAGGCGATTATATACTGGCCCGTGTCCATGATAACTTCGATCTCTTGACCTACCTTGAAAGAAATGGCCTTCAAGTAGGCAAAACTATTCGTTTTCTAGGCTACGATGACTTTAGCCACCTCTATTCTCTTGAAGTGGATGAGCAAGAAATCCAACTAGCCCAACCTATTGCCCAACAGATTTATGTAGAAAAGATTTAAAAGTTCTTTGAAATTCAAAGGGCTTTTTTTGACAAGATAATAGAAAAGATATATAATAAGTATACTTACTATTTTGGAAGTGGTATAAAAATGAAGCAACTTGATTTTAATTCAATTTATAAAAATGATTCCCAACAGTCTACTGGTCTCCTCTTTATCCGTGCCTACCACAAGTGGCATGGTCTGATTAAAAGCCAACTGAAAACAATTGATCTGACCCATCCCCAATTTGTCATTTTGACTAGTCTTGCAGCACTTCTACGTCAGCAAGAATGGGTGAGTCAAACCGATATCGCCCGCTTTTCTGACATGGATGTCATGACCGTATCCCAAATCATCCGACTCTTGGTCAAAAAAGACTTAATCATGCGGGAAATCCATCCCAAGGACAGTCGTGCAAACATCATACTTCTGACAAAACAGGGGCTGCAAAAGGTCAATCAAGCCCTTCCTTTAGTTGAAGGTATTGATCAGGCATTCTTTGGAAAATTAGAAGATAAAACAGAGATATTGAATCAACTCTTAATAGAACTGGAGACCGCAAATGACTAGATTTTGGATTGGCGTCGTATCAAAAGAACATGTACTAAGAGGGGTAGAAGGTGGATTTTGTCAACTCTGCCATGGAAAAAAAGCACCACTAAACCGAATGAAAAAGGGGGACTACCTTCTCTACTACAGTCCTAAATATCAGATGAATGATCAAGAAAAGCTGCAGAACTTTACAGCAGTTGGTAAGATCCTAGATGATACAGCCTACCAAGTAGAGATGTTCGAAGATTTCTTCCCATTTCGGCGAGATGTCAGCTACTACCAGCCGGTCATAGACTGCCCCATTGAGCAAGTCCGCCAGCATCCTCAGTGGCGTCAGTATGCCTCCCAGCTAAGATACGGGCATTTCGAAGTTTCGAAGGACTTCTTCCTTTATGTTTTTGATCAAATGAAAGTCGACAGTCCTGCAAATAACTAGAAACAGCTATGTTTGATTATCTTCTCCCTCAAAAGACTGTACCAGCTCTTTCTCAAAAATGAAGTTCCGATTCATGAAATGAATCGGAACTTTTAATTTGTAGTGGAATTCTTAGCTAACTAAATCAACAAGAAAGCCGATAGCATACCCGTAATCACATTGGCTAAAGCATGCATGATCCAGCTGGCTAAAATAGAACCACCAGATTTCTTTTCATTGACAAAACCTAGATAAGCTGCAATGCCACCAGTACACAAAATGATGACTAGGGTTTGCAACCAAGAAACCTCTGTTATAAACATAAGGCCATGAAGGAGCCCAAAAAGAGCAGCTTGTATGGTATTGGCTATTCCAAAAGACAAGCAGACAGAGAATCTTTTTAAAAGAAAACCTCTGAATAGTAGTTCTTCTGGCAGGGAAGTTTGAAAAAGACTATAAATCAGAACAGCTGGCAAGGCTTGGAAGCCGAGGCCAGCAAAGCTTGAAGTTGCCGTTTTAAGATCTTTAACGGTAGTATACAGTACTAAATACGAAAAGATAGTGAAGCTTAGTAAACCAAGAAATATCCAGAGCCACATCTTATGATTGCCAGTATCTTTTAGTGGCTTAAAGCCTATCCAATCTAAAAATGAACTTTTTCTTCTAGCTGTCACAAACCACCAAATAAAAGGAAGTAACATAAACAAAACAATTTGAATCAGAGCATTTGTCATTTGTTGAATAAGACTTACCATCATTAGAAACTCCTTTCTCTCTTTTCTTTACCATCATTATATAAAACAAACTTCAATTATTTATTAAGTAATTCTAAATTGTTTCTAAAAAAAAGAGAGGTTTCAAAGGTATAAAATCAAAGGTTTTTACTGCTTCAATTTTCTTGCCAACCCGCTTACATTTTGTTAAAATGATGTCAAAAATCAGTGAGGAAAAATTATGCCGCAAGAACTTTTTAAAGAATTTGCCCAGCTAGATCAAGTGGAAGCTATCGTTCTCGGTGGCTCTCGTGCTGGACAGTATTTTGACAAAGACTCAGACTATGATGTTTATGTCTACTTGACGGATTCCATTGCTCCCATGACTCGACGCAATATCCTCAGCAAGTACTGCTCCTACATGGAAATCGGCAATCAATTTTGGGAACTAGAAGATGACTGTGTGCTAAAGAGCAAGATCGAAATTGAGCTTATTTACCGTACACTGGATAGCTTTGATAAAGACCTGCAAACTGTAGTCCTAGATCACCAAGCTCAGAATGCCTATACCACCTGTATGTGGCACAATCTGCTCCACAGCAAAATCATCTACGACCGCAATGGTCGCTATGAGGCGCTTCAAAACAAGTACAGACGACCTTATCCAGCTGAGCTGAAAAAGAATATTATTAAGAAGCAGCTCCTCTTACTTGATCAAGCCATGCCAGCTTTCTCCAAACAAATTGAAAAAGCGCTCAAGCGTCAGGACCTGCTCAGTATCAATCACCGTAGCAGTGAATTTTTTGCTTCCTATTTTGACTTGCTCTTCGCCCTAAACGAACAGACGCATCCTGGAGAAAAGAGAATGCTGGAGTATGCAAAAACCAACTGCCCGCTATTACCTCAGCGTTTTGAAGAAACTATACATGCCTATTTTGAAAAACTATACACTGAGCCCGCTGAAGCAATGAAACTTATCAATCAGCTAGTGACGACCATCAAAGAAGCCATTCCTCAAGAAATGATTGATGGGTTTTAGAAATATAGCCTGAAGTCACAGCCTCATTGCTGCAGAAGCTGAAAAAACAATTAGGAGTTTGAACATTAGTGTTCAAACTCCTTTTCATATTTATTCTCAGCGATTTTTCGTGTCCAGAATAATAGTTACTGGGCCATCATTGATTAGCTCTACCTGCATGTCTGCGCCAAAGAGACCAGTTTTCGTTGGCACTTCTTGCGTCAGTAGTTGATTTAATTCATCATAAAGACGACTGGCTAATTCGGGTGGCGCCGCCTTGACGAAAGCCGGCCGATTTCCCTTCTTAGTATCCGCATGCAGGGTGAACTGAGAAATAGAAAGAATCTCCCCTTCAATGTCTTTAACAGACAGGTTCATCTTGCCCTCATCATCAGAAAAAATCCGCATATGAACGATTTTACGAACAGCATAGTCCAAATCATCTGGACCATCATCTGGCCCGACTCCTACCAAGAGGAGCAAGCCAGACGAAATTTTGTTGTGTACTTGGTTCTCAATCGATACCTGAGCTTGTTTTACACGTTGAATGACAATTTTCATTTCTCTGCTTCTATTCCCTTTCCATCTGGATATCCTCTATCCTACACAGCAACTTCGTCCGCATACTTATCCATTGGTCCGCTTAACTGAGTAGACCTCCGGCACGCTCTTAATCTTATCCACTACCGTCGTTAGCATAGATAGATTAGCAATACCAAAAGAAACGTGGATATTGGCAAATTTCATATCCTTAGTCGGCTGAGCATTAACGGTAGAGATGTTTTTAGTTGTATTCGATAAGACCTGCAGCACATCGTTGAGAAGGCCAGTCCGGTTCAATCCATAGATATCAATGTGGGCTGTATATTCTTTGGTCGTATTATTTTCTTCCCACTCGACATCAATCAGGCGCTGCTCATAATTTTCCTGAGCCTTAAGGTTCATACAGTCCAAGCGATGGATAGCCACACCACGACCCTTGGTAATGTAGCCAACAATATGATCACCTGGAACAGGGTTACAACATTTGGCAATCCGAATCAGTAGACCAGATGCCCCCTGAATGACCACACCACCCTCATGTCTGACCTTGAGGGTTTCTTTGTTTTCAACCTTGACCTCGCCACCTTTGACTAATTCCTCAGCCTCAGCTCTAGCCTTGGCCCGTTCCTCTTCACGGCGCTCTTTTTCCGTCAGACGATTGAAAATCGAAATGGCTCCTATCTCACCAAAACCAATAGCCGCAAACAGAGCTTCTTCTGTCTTGTAGCTGGTCTTTTGCAGAACCTCTTCCATATGCTTCTTGTCCATGTACTTATTGGCGACATAGCCATTTTCCTGGAATTGAGCCTGCAGAAGTTCCCGACCTTTAGAGATGGATAATTCCTTGTCTTGGTTTTTAAAGAATTGACGAATTTTATTGCGGGCCTTACTGGTCTTAACCAGGCCAATCCAGTCCCGACTGGGACCAAAAGAATTAGCACTGGTAATGATCTCAACCTGGTCACCTGTCTTAAGCTTGGTCGTCAATGGAACCATGCGCCCATTGACCTTGGCACCCGTTGCCCTTTCCCCAACCTTGGTATGAATCTCATAGGCAAAGTCGATTGGCCCTGAATCCTTAGGTAAGGCACGTACAGAGCCATCAGGCGTAAAGACATAGATTTCTTCAGCCAGATAGTTTTCTTTGACCGAATCCACAAATTCTTTGGCATCGCCAGACTCTGCCTGCAATTCCATCAATTCTTGAATCCAGTTCATTCCGATTGCAGATTCTTTGCTATCGACCTTGCCTTTGATGCCCTTCTTATAGGCCCAGTGAGCTGCAACCCCGTATTCAGCGACTTCGTGCATTTCCTTGGTCCGAATCTGAAACTCGATTGGTCCCTTAGGCCCATAAACCGTCGTATGGATGGATTGGTAACCGTTGGCCTTGCGGTTGGCGATATAGTCCTTAAAGCGGCCCGGCATTGGTTTCCAGAGCTCATGAATATAGCCCAGCATAGCATAGACATCACTTGGTGTCTCCAAAATGCAACGAATAGCAATCAAGTCATAGATTTCATCAAATCGCTTTTTCTTGTCCTGCATCTTACGATAGATCGAGTAGATATGCTTAGGTCGCCCATAAATCTTTCCATGTAGATGGCGTTCAGCTGCATAAGTCTCAATCTTACTCACGACTTCTTCGACCAAGGCTTCTCTTTCACGGCGTTTTTCCTTCATCATGTGAGAAATCTTATAAAACTCGACTTCATTAAGATAGCGGAAAGACAAGTCCTCCAACTCCCACTTGACACTGGAAATCCCCAGGCGATGAGCCAAGGGCGCATAGATCTCCATGGTTTCGCGCGAAATCCGCTCCTGCTTATCCTTGCGTAAATGCTTGAGCGTTCGCATATTGTGAAGGCGGTCCGCCAGCTTAACCAAGATAACCCGGATATCCTCCGACATGGCCATCAGCATCTTACGGTGATTCTCAGCGAGCTGCTCCTCGTGGGATTTATACTTTACCTTCCCCAGTTTGGTCACACCGTCTACAATCGTCCGGACATCTGGACCAAACTCACGCTCTAAATCATCTAGACTAGCATTAGTATCTTCTACCACATCATGCAAAAAACCACAGGCAACCGTGACTGCGTCAAGCTTAAGCTTGGCCAAAATCCCAGCTACCTGAATAGGATGAACAATATAGGGTTCTCCCGACTTGCGAAATTGTCCGCTATGACAGTCCACTGCATAGACCAAGGCTTTCTGAACAAAAGCCACATCCTCAGCTGCTAAATATTTCCTTGTTAAAGCGACGACCTGATCGCCCGTTAAATTCACTTCTTTTGGCATTCATTCTCTCCAATTTCTTGCCTATTATTTTATCATTTTTAAGGCAATAAGAAAACACTTATGCAAAGATGAACTGCACCCCAAAAGTTAGACAGAAAAAATCTAACTTTTGGGGATCAGTACAAAGAGCCTGGCTTGTTTTAATAAAAAGACAGCAGAAGTCAAAAATACTGTACCTCATCCGATGAGGTACAGCATCCTTTAGTTCATTAGTTCAGACAAAACACTGACTGCGGTCAAGGCATAAAGCGGAGCAGTTTCAGCCCGCAGGATACGTGGGCCTAGACCAACGGAGACAGCGCCTGCTTGATGAAAGGCTGCTATTTCCTCTGGCGAGAGACCGCCCTCCGGCCCGAAGATAAAAAGCACTTTTACGCCGGCTGCCAAGCCTGACAGCGCTCGGACTAGAGCCGCAGTTTCTCCTTCTTTGGCCGATTCTTCATAGGCCACAACGATGGTGTCAAATTGAGCCAGCTGAGCAAGAAAGTTTGCCTTTTTATCAAAGAGACGAACTTCTGGAATTAGATTGCGCTTGCTCTGCTCTGCTGCTCCCTGAGCAATTTTCTCCAGCTTTTCACTCTTTTTAGCTAGCTTTTTGCCATCCCACTTGGCCACCGACCAGTCCGCTGGAAAGGCCCAGATAGAACTGGCTCCTAGCTCCGTTACCTTTTGAGTGATAAACTCTAACTTATCTCCCTTGGGAAAGCCTGAAGCAATGGTCACTTGAACCGGCAGTTCGGTATTGTCTGCTAGCTCTTCCAAGATTTCCAAGCTCTGCTGACTGGGATTTAGCACCCGAGCCAGCCGTTTCACGCCATCATCAAAAACCAGTGTGACTTGGTCACCCTCTTTGAGCCGCATGACTGAAAACATATGTTTGACCGTGTCCTTATCCGTGACAATCAGAGGAGACTGAGGACTTCCTTTTATAAAATACTGCTGCATCTAACCACCTATCACGCCTGAAATATCCTGCGTTTTCTTAAAGACACAGGCATTCCATTCGCCCTGAATCATATGCGTTTCCAGGAAAAATCCTGCCGTTTCTGCTGACTCGCGCACCATTTCCCACTTCTCAGAAATAATCCCACTCATAATCAAATAGCCCTCATCCTTGACCAGACGGTAGGCATCCTCTGTCAGATGGATGAGAATATCGGCCAAGATATTGGCAACTATAACATCCGCCTCGATTTCTACACCTCGGAGAAGATCACCCGGCGCCACATGGATGTTCTCCATACCAGGGTTGAGCTCAATATTTTCCTGGGCCACGCGCACCGCCACCTCGTCTAAATCATAGGCGTAGATCTCCTTAGCACCTAAGAGAGAGCTAGCAATGGAGAGGACACCGCTGCCTGTGCCTACATCCAGCACTGTTTCTCCGCCCCGCAAGACCTGCTCCAGCGCAAAGAGGCTCATCTTGGTCGTCGGATGAGTGCCTGTACCAAAGGCCATACCAGGATCCAGTTTGATAATCTTTTCTCCCGCAGTCGCCTCATACTCCGTCCATGACGGCACAATAGTTAAATCATGGGTAATCCGAGCCGGCTCAAAGTACTTCTTCCAGTTATCCGCCCAGTCTTCCTCAGCCAGCTCCTGCCGAGTCAGCTGAATATCTCCCGTCTCCAAGCCAAAGCCATCCAGCTCAGCTAGTCGCTCATTGGCCTGGGCTGCAATGGCATCTATATCTACAGAAGCCGGATAGTATCCCGTAATCTTGACTCGCTCGCTCTGCTCCACTTCTGGAAAAAGCTCACCATACTGATCAACCTGCCCCAGATAATCTGCACTGTCATCGATAGCCACACCCTGACTGCCAAGCTCAATCAGAATATTCGAGGAAGCTTCCTCCGCCTCACGCTTCACTTCAATCGTTAATTCCTGCCAAGTGTCCATAATTAAGATACCAAGCCCGTAAAACACAAGGCCAAAATAGGAAATTCTCTAACGTCGCTTATGTCTAAGAGAACTTTATTTTTTTGCCACAGTGTTTAGGGCGGGTTCAGTTTAGAAATTTAACTGAACAATCCTTTCTTTGTTTATTTCATTGTCTTCGTCATGTAAACCATATCCATGCCCTCTTTTTCGGGCTCAGTATGGGTCTGATGATAGCCATTTTTCTCATAAAAAGCCACCATGCCTTTATCCTGGAAAACCGTACACAAATCCCATTTCATAATGGTAGAGAATGTCCCCTCAATCAGAGAGAGCCCCTCGGAGCCATATCCTTTATTCTGGTGCTCTGGCAAAATCGCTACTGTTCCAATCCAGCCCGCTGTCTGTTCATCATTTGTATTCAAGCGGATAAAGCCAAGAATCTTCTCGTCGTCTTTAACAAAATAATAAAAACTATTGGGCCGCTCAACCAGCTTCCAGCGAATCCGCTCTCGCTCCTCCAGATAGGGGTCGTATTGATCCTGATATTTCTCATAAACGGCCTTAAAACTCGCTCGCTGAATGGTAATAATGGTTTCTAAATCCTCAGCTCCCGCCCGTTCAATATGAATCATGCTCGCACCTCCAAATAATCTTTCAACCTGTCCTGCAGCTGTGGAATAACCTTTTTATCTGATAAGAACTGGCTCACATCCATCATCTGATAAGCCTGGCCCTCATCACCAAAGACAATGTTGGCAAATTCTTCCTGAGTGATGGTTCCCACCATAAAAATAGAGGTTTTGTCTGGATCAAGCATTCCTTGATAGTCCTTAGCCCAGACAATATCCGTTTCTTCAAGCTTCAAACTAAGCTCTTCGAAAACTTCTCGTTGGACACATTCAAAAGGAGTCTCCTCTCCCTCGCGGCCACCGCCCGGCAACTCCCACATATTAGGGTATGGAATGCTTGCCTTATCATCTCGCAAGATAGTCAGTAGCTTATCATCACAGATTAAGGCAATCTTGCAGCCGGAAAACTCGAAACTGCGATTCAATATATTCTTCATTTCTTCACCTTTTTTGTACATTTGGGTTAGTTATTTAGGTTATGAATCAGCCTGCTAACATCCATTTGTATCCATCAGGATCATAAGCCACAAGACAACCATCCCATATAAAAGGATAACCATGCTTTTCAAATGAACCAGGAGCATACTGGTAACCCCTACCAACATTTAAAATAAATTCTACCCCTGTTCCTAAAGGTTTCGGTAAGGATGCTAGTTCTTCCTCCTCTACTTGACTAATTCTTAGAATAATCTCATCAGAATTACCCCAGCTATAACATATGAGTCTACCATCATAAAATTCATATTGAACTTTTAACTTTAATAAGCTCTCATAAAAAAAACGTGATTTCTCTATATCTGTCACAAGCAATGTCGCATTAATGCTTCCTAAACCACGATTTGTCATTTTCTAATACCTCGGATAGGAATAAAAGTCTGTCTCAGTCAAGTCCGCTCTGCCATTTTCAAAACCCTCAGCATTCCATGCCATCTCAAACTCTGCTGCCTCTGGATCTGCTAAGAAGTCCATGAGTGCATCGAGACCAGACTCAGCTGTTTGGGTTAGGAAATCCACGAAATAAGCTAGAAACTCCCGCGACAGGCCCTTCTTAGGCTCATAGGGCAGGGCAGCCAGATAGTCCTCGGCCTCAAAACGAGACTTGACCGGATTATAGAAAAGCACGGCTTCCTCAAAGTAAATATCCTCAGCTGAGGCATTGCCCTCAGCATCAACCGTCTCAATCCCGCCTGGATTTTGCACCTCAAGGAGAAAGGCGACCTCGACTGCGTGATTCTTCTTGTCCCAGTTTATCTCATAGTCAAAAGGAAAGCTCTTCCCCATTTCCTCGTCCAATATCTCCAAAAAACCGTACTTAGCCATGATTTCCTCTTTTCATTGTGATAAAATATTACTATCTACAATAGTAACACAAAAAGCCAAGAAAAACACTTGCAGAAAGGAAATCTTATGCCAGAAAACCTCGCCCTGCGCATGCGGCCTACTGACATTGATCAGATTATCGGCCAGCAACATCTGGTCGGACCTGGAAAAATCATCCGTCGCATGGTTGAAGCCAACCGCCTGTCCTCGATGATTCTCTACGGGCCACCCGGCATTGGCAAAACCTCTATCGCCTCGGCTATCGCCGGCACAACCAAGTTCGCCTTTCGGACCTTTAACGCCACCGTAGATAGTAAGAAACGCCTGCAGGAGATTGCTGAAGAAGCGAAATTTTCCGGCGGACTGGTGCTCCTACTGGATGAGATTCACCGCTTGGACAAGACCAAGCAAGACTTTCTTCTACCTCTATTAGAAAGTGGCCTGGTCATCATGATTGGAGCGACGACAGAAAATCCTTTCTTTTCTGTCACCCCAGCCATCCGAAGCCGGGTCCAGATATTTGAGCTTGAGCCCCTCAGCAACGACGACATCCGGACAGCCATTCAGTTAGCCTTGAAGGATAAGGAAAGAGGATTTGATTTCCCAGTGGAGCTAGACGATGAGGCTCTGGACTTCATTGCTATCTCTACCAATGGAGACCTGCGCTCTGCTTATAATTCACTGGATTTAGCCGTACTCTCTACCCCAGAAGATGACAAGGGCATCCGCCACATCACGCTTGATGTCATGGAAAACAGCCTGCAAAAGAGCTACATCACCATGGATAAGGACGGGGACGGCCATTACGATGTTCTCTCTGCCCTGCAGAAGTCCATCCGTGGCTCCGATGTCAATGCCAGCCTCCACTATGCAGCTCGCCTCGTTGAGGCTGGAGACCTACCTAGCCTAGCTCGACGATTGACCGTTATTGCTTACGAGGATATTGGCCTAGCAAATCCTGACGCTCAAGTCCATACCGTTACAGCTCTGGAAGCGGCGCAACGGATCGGCTTTCCTGAAGCCCGCATCCTTATTGCTAATATTGTCATTGATTTGGCCCTTTCGCCCAAGTCCAACTCAGCCTATGTGGCTATGGACAAGGCCTTGGCTGACTTAAGAAAGAATGGAAACTTGCCCATCCCACGCCACTTACGTGATGGCCACTATGCCGGCAGCAAGGAATTAGGCAACGCACAGGACTATCTCTACCCTCACTCCTATCCCGGAAATTGGGTTAAGCAGGACTACCTGCCCGATAAGATAAAAGACGCCAATTATTTCACGCCTAACGAAAACGGCAAATACGAGCGAGCCCTTGGAATGACAAAGGATAAGATTGACCAACTAAAAAAATGATGGTATCGTTTGCAAAAAATCATGTTTTTCTCTTGAATTTTTCAAAATTTATGGTATTATAATTATAGAAACGCTGTGGTGTACGACTTCACACTTAAGTGTTGACCGACTATTTTTTGTATTATTAGGGAAACAAAAGACTTCTAACAGCATGCAGGCCGTATCACGCGGAAGCAGCTTCAGTTAGAGCGAGTTGCCCACCTGCTTAATTGCGCGGGTTCAATACAAATCGTGAAGGTCCGGCACCAATACAGCTTTTTCTGTTGCCTCCTTAGCTCAGTTGGT
>NZ_KZ672807.1:0-119650 GCF_001811085.1 Streptococcus sp. HMSC062B01 | reverse complement strand
CTATGGGTCGCAGGTTCGAGCCCTGCAGGGGGCATCTAAATCAACAGGAAAAAGCCTTGATTTAAAAGGCTTTTTTGCTTGTCTATAACTGATTTGCCCCATCATTTGCCCCACATTTTTTTATGAGCAATCTTTCCAGACATCTCTGATTTGATTAAATTCCTCAAAAATTTTCTCTTCTAAAGTGTGTCCATACACTTCTACTAACATTGAAATATCTCGATGACCTAAAATCTTTGCAATAACTCCAAGGTCAAATCCTTTGTGCCAGAGGTAGCTTCCATAGGTATGACGTGCTCCTTTTGTCGTGATAATTGGATAAATATCTAATTCATTTAAAAGAACACTCAAAGCTTTATTGACACTTGCAATATCTGGTACCAAGTGAATATATCCATAATGCTGAAAAATCATTTTATACCTATTCTTGATTCCTAGCTCTTTATTAGCCTTCTCCTGTTCAATTTTTAGGACTTGTAATATCTTAATACATTCTTCGTCTATCGGTACCATCCGAATAGACGTTTTATTTTTTGGAGGGACAAATTTATGAGAAAGGGTATTAAACCTCCTATATGTTTTTAGCAGCCCTCTGTCAAAGTCAACTTCATTCCAAGTTAACGCTATTAACTCTCCAAACCTCATGCCTGTTTTTAATAGAGAATAGACGATATAAGGAACAATTGAACGTTGGTAATCAAATTTTCTCTTCACTGCTAAAAGTAAATCCAGATAGTCCTTTTCTGTATGTAAATATTTCTCTTCTGTCATCTGTTGTTCTTTGGATGAAAATAACTCGACATGTTGTGTAAAATCATCTATTAGAACTTTGTCAGCAATTGCCATTTGGATGCTCTGATGAATCCCAGTATTCAATCTACCAAGAAAATTTCTACCAACTGTCTGCCCATACTTATTCATAATTCTTTGGTATTCACTCGCACGAATTTGAGTGACTTTTTTATTTCCAAATAATCTTTCAATTGTGTTTTTACGGAGAAGATATTTTTTCTTTGTCTCTTCCGATCTACTACTTGGTAGAATTTTTAGTTCAAGCCATTCTTGATACAGATCTACAAGAGAAATATCTCTAGAAATTCTTTTCCCTAAACGAAGTTCTTGCAGAATCGGTTCAGCTTCTGACTCTGCAAGTTTTTTTGTTTTAAAACCGCTATTGTGAGCAACAGTTTTTCCTTCGCTACGAATTTCATAGGTCCATAAATTACTATCTCCTCGCTTTCGATAACGAACACTTGCCATATTACGCCACCTCTGTTCCTAGAATCTCATTTACAACACTTTTTGGAACAACCATCAAACGTTTGCGATTATAAAATGTATAGCCTCGTGATACAAGTAATTCTCTTGCCTGATGAATGATATCATTCGCTGTATGAGGGCGATAGCCCATTTCAATTAATTCTTTGTTACTAATTAAATTATTGTCCATAGTTATCCTCCTTATTTTTTTTCTAAATTCAGAAACTCACCTACAAGTAGTTGTAATTCTGAATTTAATTTAGGGAGATTCTGTATTAATACTTCTTTTAAATCTTCCGCAAATTGGTTCGTTTCTTCTCTCAATAGTTTGCGGACTCTTGTTTTTTTCTTTTTGATACTGTCTGATTTTAAATTTGGAAAAGCCAATGATAACAGTTCAGGATTGTTGAGAAAGATAATTGTAAATGCTCTTTGATCCACTCGAATATGTTCTAGCTTATAAAATCCGAAATTATCAAGTCGATTCATAATATCTTGGACCATCTCCTCACCAATCGCTTTGGTTCTGAGTTGGAACTCCAGTCTCCACCAAAACGGATTTACAGCCAAATCTAGCTTCTCTTCGCGCTTGTGAGCAATGATTTCTTTATTCTTATCATATAACCTAACTTGTACATTACTACCGCTAGAACCCCAATATTTCGTCTCTAATTCGCCCCCTCTACCATAGAAGACCTTATGGGTAACACCACCTTTAATATGTTGCAAATTAACGATTTCAGGATTGTTGAAAATGTCAAATGCCAAATCAACGTTTGCTCGTTCCGTCGTTCTTTGGGCGTTGCCCTAAGTGTACCTTTTTGCTGGCTGTTAGAATAGCCAGCTTTTGCTTGGCTAGAAATTGTCTGGACGGCAGTCTGCAGGACTTCGCCTGACTTCCCGTCAGGCTCGCCCTTGTCCTTGTCCACACAATTTCTAGCTCTAAGGCTTCGAATAGTCATAAGTCATCGTCTTGTCCTCAACTTCTTCCCCACTCACCAATCCTAAACTTACGAGCTATTTTTTTGTATTATTTATAACTTATTTATAAGTTATAAATATATTTTATAAAAAATATTTTAAATAGTCAACTAAAAACTTGATTTGTAAGTTTATAGGTGATAAAATAAGTTAAAAATAAAAGAATAGGAGTTTTCCATGACCTTTATTATTCAAAATTTTGGACCCAATTTGGCACGCCTACGCATAGAAAAAGGAGTAAGTCAAACTCAACTAGCTGAAGATTTAGGAATTGGTAAACAGTCCATCTCTGATTACGAAAAACAAAAAAGCTATCCTACCTTTGCAAATTTGGATAAGATAGCAGAATATTTTAATGCAACTCCAACCCAACTATTTGGAACTAGTAAAGAGATTGAGTTAGAAAAGAGCGTTCTTGAATCTAATGAATACTCTGATAAAGTAAGTGAAATCTTAAAAGCTGTCAAATACATCGAGCATTTCCTACATACTGATGGACAGTACTTAGAGGATTTACTTTACTTAACAAGAGGCAACCAACTATACACAGAAGATGGAGATGAGTTGTATATTGATCCAACTTCTCAGAAAAGAACACTTCATAACCAATATGAACCTGGTTTTATTGTAGCAAGGGATAAATCTCCACTAGAACTCTTAATTGAAAATAAGGAATTGTTTGATAAATAGAAAAAGCGAGGATAACCTCGCTTCAGATTGAAGTTAAAATCTTTAGAAGACACTTTTATAAGGACTTTGTCTTCAATCTGTGAAAAGGAGTGGAAACTCCTTTTCTTTTCATAAATCAGACTGAAACTTCCAAATTTTCCATTTTGTTTATTGACATTTCCTCTAAAAAGGTGTATAATATTTTTATTATCAAACTATACTATATAGGGGGTATTGAAATGAAATTTTCTAATCGTTTACTGCTATTCCTTGCAGGAGTTGTTTTTGTCCTTTTAGGACTTTTCCTATTTACAAACCCAGTAGCTAATCTTGTTGCTTACAGCTGGTGGATTGCATTTGGTTTACTGGTTTCTTCTATAGCAGCTATTTTAGGCTATTTCTCTGTACCAAAAGAGCTTCGCTCACCAGCTCATCTTTTCCAAGGGATTGTTAATCTTCTCTTAGCTCTTTACCTCGTTGCCTATGGCTTTGTGACGCTGCCAGTTGTCATTCCAACTATTTTAGGAATTTGGTTAATTGTAGAAGCCATTATAGTTTTCTTTAAAGGCAATCGTTTGGGATTGATTTTCCCTATTATTGGCAACCATATCATGTGGATAGCGTTGCTTGCATTTTTACTAGGTCTAGTGATTTTGTTCAATCCAGTAGCTACAAGTGTCTTTGTCGTTTATGTCGTTGCCTTTGCATTTTTAATTGTTGGTTTCACCTATATCCTTGATGCCTTTCGTAAATAATCTAGCTGCCATTTTGGGCATATTAAAATAGCTGGGAAGTTACATTCTCAGCTTTTTCTGTTGCCTCCTTAGCTCAGTTGGTAGAGCAGTAGACTCTTAAGCTATGGGGCGCAGGTTCGAGCCCTGCAGGGGGCACATCTAAATCAACAGAAATAAGCCTTGAAACCAAGGCTTTTTTTAACGTCTAATAGCTTTTTGTAGAAAAGTATTTAAAAATAAAAGAGAAGAGAATCTCTCACTCTCTTCTCAGTATATCTTATTAAATTTAGTTTTTCTTAATCTACCTGATTTTCCTTTGCAACGACAAATTCTTTAACCAGTCGATAGATAACAGCAAATACGGGGGTAAAGAATATCATTCCAAGTAGTCCGAAAAGATTCCCTCCGATACTAGCTGCTGCAAGTGTGAAAAGAGCTGGCAAACCAATAGACTGACCTACAACTTTTGGATAAATAAGGTTTCCTTCAATCAGCTGTATAACTTGATATAGAAGAAGAGAAAGTAAGGCTTGAGTAGGACTCACTGTGAAGATAAAAATCGCTCCCACAACACAAGCAATCATAGGCCCTACATAAGGAATGAACGATAGCACTCCTGCAAATATACCTGTCATTACTCCATAGGGTATCCCAAACAGGCTGTAACCAACCGCTATCATAACTCCTATGATAACTGCTTCAATCAGCTGACTCATCAAAAATTGGTCATAAGTCTCTAGTGCTACTTGTCCAATGTAAGTCAACTTTATCACCACCTTCTCTGGAAGAAAAACTTTTAGAAGTCGACTCGTCATCGCTGCCAAATGTTCCTTACTGGATAAAAATAAAAAGGTGAAGACTATAATCAAAAAGGCATTCATCAAACTTGAAAAAATATTGCCGATATTACTAGTCAGACCTGATAAAAAACCTATCAAAGCTTGGCTAATAGAACTAGATTGTCCCTGTATGCCTGATACGATAGTTGACAACATGTCTTTGGTTACAAATTCCGAGCTGCCTAGCAATTTCCCAAGTTGAGTAAGGACTGTTGAAAGGACTGTTCCCAGCTGACTAATAGTCTGAGCTAGGGTTGGCAGCACCAAAACCAAAAGAGCAATCACGATTAAGATAAGAGCTAGGAAAACAAGTACCATGGCAATCGGACGACGCAACTCTGCCTTTACCTTCAATTTAACTAAGTACTGTTCAATTTTTTTCATAGGAACATTAAGCACAAAAGCAATAACAGCACCATAAATCAAGGTTGATGTTACATCAAAGAGAGAGATTGCTCCTGATATAAAGCTCGATGCATTCAGAATTACAAGAGCAACCAGCCCTATAAAAAGGATTAACGGGGTATATTTTTTAACTAAGTTCATAAATTCTCATTAATAAACATGTTTAGATACGACTATACTATTTGGTTTTTCAAACTCTCGATCAAGGTAGGCTTGGTAAGTTCCTGGAGCGATAAATCCTTTTGGTGAGAGGATATCTGTTCCAGCTTGACCGACTATGGTATCAGCCAAGAGCACACAGTTTGTGGACAAGACAAAGTAGGATTTAAACTTAGATTTGATAAATTTATAAAGTTCCCCATCCGTCTCATGTCTGATTTTATAAGCGTAGGTGTAGTCTTCCTTACCATCTTCCGTTTTAATTTTATCTGCGCTTGGCTCCCAAGGAATCGTTAGTTGTTTTAATTCAGCTAATTTTTCCTGAACCGCTTCTTCCATTTCCGGTGTCAAATCTATTCCGTAACCAAAAAGTGTTTTTTGACTCTCACGTTTACATAGATCAATGTACTTATCGCGGTCACAGAAATATAAGACACCATCTCCTACCATACCAAATAAGGTCTCAGATGACGGATCATAGTTGCCATAAGAAATAACACGGCCCTGATAGCAGATATCCACATGACCAATAGCTGAAAACAGGGAGGTCTCAGCTGTATGAACAAAAATTTCTAGCTCTGCTGTCTTACCAGACTTCACTATTCCAAGATGGATATCTTCTTCCTCATCAGCATTTTCCAGCATAAATTTGTTAATTTTTGCTAAAGTTCTTGCAGGGATGAGAGCGGCTAGGACAATAGGTAAGCTAATTCTAATGCGACGTTTGAGATGGTTTTTCCCAATTTCCCCTTCAAATAAGAAACCGTCACGGATATTGGACAGACCATAAAGGAAAAAATAAGCCCCTAAAACAAAGAGTTGAAAGACAGAATTTCCCGTAGAGGACAAAAGACTAGCTCCACCAAGAAAAACTAGTAGAATACCATCTAGTAAGAGACGAAAACGAGGTCGAATATTATTTTTACGGTAGAGAACATAGGTGACAAGATTAATCGTGGCCCTAAAAATCTGATAAACTCCAATCACAAGAGCCAGAACATAAATCGGTATATCAGTCGCAAGATTGGAGCCAAGCAAATATCCCAGCACTAACAATTTAACCAGTGCAACTCCCAAGGTGTCCGTTGACTGACTTTTTTTGAAAATACGTAATACTAAATCTAAGACCGTTGCTATCCAAGCTAAAAACAGAACCAGTCGAATAACCTTTACTGGCAACCAAGTCCCCGTGACCATCAAGATGAGACCTAGCAGAACAAACAAGAACCCCTGAGCAAGTAATTTCTTACCTGTCAGACCTAAAGATAGAATTTTCGCCATATAAAAACCTTTCAACAATAAAAATTAAACACTCCGATTAAACTGACTAGTAAATAGCCAACACTACAAACAGCCTGTGCCAGCAACATATGGTGACTAGAAATGACTGTAGTAATGTCACCATCTTGTCTTATGCACTTCTAAAATTTGTTATATTGATTAGAAACCAGAGCTTATAAAAACTAGCTAAACTCGAGAGATAGACACAATTGCGACGAAAAAATGTATAACCAATTCAACTTGTTAAGGTAAGAAAGCATTATTTCCAATCTATTAATTATTCATCTATTACCTATTATGACACAATATTCCCTATAGTTCAACTTTTTACTTGTTTTTATATTACACGGACTAAAAAGTTTTCAACAGTTGATTGCATTTGTTTTAATAAGTTTTAACCTTTCTTGGTTAGATAAAAAAAGAATCATACAGTTTAGAATCTGTATGGTTTTTGCCCCACTTTTGTCCCATTTTTAAATCATGACATTGAAAATACCTAAAATCACTTATATTTCAATATTTTTAATTGCTCTCAATATGAAAGTCCTTTCCAAATCCCTGTAGGGGGCATCTACATACAACAGGAAAAGCCTTGTAATAAGGCTTTTTTTCGTATCTGTTCTACTTTTGGTCAACTAATGGATATCAACGGTATAATTTTATGAACACCCTTCTGAACTGCACCCCAAAAGTTAGACAGAAAAAACCTAACTTTTGTGGCGCAGTTCATTCGCGTCACATGAAGTTATTTAAGCATCTCCTTTTTTTTTATTACCATTTTCTGTTATAATAAATTGTACTTCTAAAATAGAAAGGTCTTAAGATGACAACTCTTATTAAACATAAACGTGTAGAATTTTCAGAACTTTTTTATGACTTAGTTTTTGTTTTTGCAATTTCAAAAATAACTACTTTAATTGACCATCTTCATAACGGTATTTTGACTTGGAATTCTTTCCTTGATTTTCTCATTGCTACTTTGGTTCTCATCAATTCCTGGATGATTCAAACCGATTATACCAATCGCTATGGAAAGAACTCTTTATTTAACATAGTAATCATGTTTATCAAAATGGGAATTTTACTCTTTATAGCCAATATGATTGGACCTGATTGGCAACAATATTTTCATTATCTCTGTTGGGCTATTGGTACATTAACCCTTACCTTATTTTTTCAATATTTGGTTGAATTTTTTAGAAAATCAACCGATGATGTTAATCGGGAAAGTATCAAAGGTTTTCTATGGATAACAGGTCTAGGAAGTTTAGGAGTCTATCTAACAGCTCTTCTTCCTATTTACCTTGGAGTCTATATCTTATTTACTAGTATTCTGCTAACATTTATTATGCCAAGTATCTTGCTTAATAAATGTTAGCATTACCAGGTAAATCTCCCCCATTTAATCGAGCGCATCTCCCTTCTTGTCATTATTATGTTTGGAGAGATGATTACGGAGCTAGCTAACTTCTTTACAATCGAGAATTTCTCGATTTATTCGGTTCTTTATTTCATTATTATGATTTCTCTGTTCTTGTTTTATTTTGGTCAATTCGACCATGCTATTGATGAAAAATCTAATCAAAAGGGGCTATTTCTAATTTACAGTCACTATCCTATTTTCATTGGGCTTATGATGATGACTGTATCGATGAGTTTTCTTCTGAATCCTGAAGCTAATCGTCTCTTTGCAACCAGCTTCTCTTATATCGGATTTGGCCTCTTTCAAGCTGCTGTCCTAGTAAATGGTCCCCATAACAAACACTATCTTCGCTATTCGAAAAGTTACTACTGTGTCCAAGCGACACTCTATCTGGCTGCCTTGATTCTCTCTTTAATCTTTGCTTCTAATCCTATAATAGTAGTGAGTATAACAACCATTTTAGCTCTAGCTATAGCCATTCATTTTATTTATTTTTATATGACACAGAATAAAAAATATTCCAAATCTAACTGGGAGTTATTTTAATGAGTTTATAACATTAAAAAGCTTTGGGAACCAAGGCTTTTTTTCATTAATTTGTTTTTCCATTTTATCCTCCGATTTGAACTCGCACTGACATTTATTTATAACAAAACTATATATCTAGAATAGCATAATCATTAGGTATTATAGGTTTTCAAACAAAATACGAGTCATTCGTTTTTGCCCCACTTTTGCCCCATTTTTAAATCCTGACATTGAAAACACCTAAAAGTATTTCCCTAAAATCAGCTATATTTCAACATTTTTGTTTATTTTCAATATGAAAAGTTCTTACAAATCCATGCAGGGGGCATAGAAATAGCAAAAAAGCCTTGTAAACCAAGGCTTTTTTGCTTAAATTTTTAGGATATTCTGAGTCTAATATAGATGAAATTCTTTTCTCATAATAAAAAAACGCTACATAGCGTTTTTTTATTATTCTTAGTTACTCATCTAGTCGAATAAACATCATTGCGTTAAGTAAGGAGATGAGTGCGACCGTATTAATATTATTGGAATAGATCAGTCTCTTGTTCTCAATTGGTGGAATAATAAAATTAGAAATAATAATGTCGAAAGGTGACTCTTTTAAAGAATCAATTGATAGTTCTAATTCACTCCAAACCTCCAGTTCAAAATTGTTGCTGCAATAATAAGAAAGAGTCTCTGCTACTGATTTTGCATGATACTGATCAAAATTACTCATGACTAAAACCTTTAATTTAGGTTGATTTTGTAAAAGATTTAACACTAAGTGTTTGCTATGGGTAATAAAAGTATAGCTCAAGTGATTGACTTTCATTGAATTGTAATCCATATCCAAAGCCTCTAGATAATGTTCAATCCCTTCTTTCACCTCTGAAACAAAGCGAGGGAAAATATTTTGAAAGTTCTTGATTGTATTGCCTTTTTGATCAAATAGGATAAACTCTGTCGATAATTCCTGCCGATGCAGATGTGCCGTATTATGCAGATGCCAGATCAGATTGTCCTTATTGTCTACCTGGAGATTATACTCTCTTGATACCTGATCTACTAGATCTCCCAATAACTGATACGATTTTTTTACATAGCTGTCTGTTTTTGCATGGTTCAGAAATACTTCTTCATCTATGAAAAACATTTTTTGAAAATAGGATACAAACAGTTGACCGATCACTTCTTTATTCAGAGAGATATGATATTCAGAGTCAAAGCTCGCTACAATCTCGTCAATTCCTTCTGCCTGCATGAAAGATTCCAACAATTGGTTGTTAAAAGAATTTTTCTCAACTTCCAAGAAATGACCAAACTTTATTCGGTATAAATTCGTAACAAGGAGCAACTTTAACATTCGTTGAGTTGCGAAATTGACTGGAAAGGCAGTTTCTTTATAGACCAGTGCTAAAAGCTTACACAAAGGTTCTACTGAAAAATCTTCAAAGGGCCATTCAAGGAAATAATATTTCTCTGAAAAATACTGGGCAAAAAAGTAACGGATATCGATCTCATTTCCAGTAATTCGAACTGGATTGAGGCTGATTTCAAAACGATATTGTTTCTTAATAATTTTATTAATGTGACCGATGATACGGTAAAACGAGGATGAACTGATGTAAAACTCTTTGCAAATACTACCAGCATCACATCCTTCATTAAAGAAGGCAAATTCTAAAATTGAAAAGTGAGTTGAATGTTTAAAAAAATGGTGATAAACCATCTCAATATCACTATCATCGGTATTAATGATACGGATACCATTTGTTGAAGAATGAAATATCAAGTCAGGAAAAGCAGACCTGACATGGGACAAGTCATCTTTTACAGAACGTTCTGTACAGTGTAATAATTCTGCTAACTCAGAAATATGAAACCATCGTTTGTTTTCAAATAGCAATTCTAATAATTCTAATTGTCTGTGACTTTTTTTAGACAGTAATTCTCGCATTAAAAATGTTATCTTTCTTTATAATATAGTGTTTATATTGTCATGCAATTATACCATATTGTGTATATTTAAACTAATCCAATAACTCAAAAATATATGAGAAATCATATTGTTTTTCTATCAAAACCCTATGAAATAAACGTTTTATTGTTTTTATGTATCTAAGATACATAAAAGCGATGATAAAAGTAAGCTGAATTATTATGTTTCAAAGTTGGAAAATTATATAATCATATTAATCAAAAGATTTGAATTTTGATTTAGTAAATTTAGAAAGGAGAATCGATATGCTTTGGTCTATTATTGTCGGAGGTGTTATTGGTCTTATTGCTGGATCAATCACTAAAAAAGGTGGCTCTATGGGTGTTGTTGCAAATATTGTTGCAGGTTTAATCGGTTCAACTGTCGGTCAATCACTTTTGGGAACTTGGGGTCCTAGTTTGGCTGGTATGGCCTTGCTTCCTTCTATCATTGGTGCAGTTATTGTAGTAGCTGTTGTATCATTTTTTGTAGGTAAAAAGGCATAAATTGTCTTTTTACTTTCAGAATACAATTTAAAACTTAATGATGTGAGGATTCAATATGTCAAAATCAAGAAAAATACTTTTTCTCATACTATGTATTTTAATCTTGACGATTTTGATTCCTGTTTTGCTAGATTTTCATAAAGTTAGCGGTCTGGGGCTTCAACTATTTACCTGGAAGTTGTTCACTTGGAAGCAAATTCCTTTTGTAGGATACTATCTTTCTAGATATGTCTTTTGGGGCACTGTGGTTTTAGCAAGCTTAATCTTACTACTGATGTTAGTGATAGTTTTTTATCCTAAGAGACGTTTAGAAATTCAGCTAGCTGATGCGGATGGGAAACTGATGCTGAAAAATTCAGCGATTGAAGGATTTGTTCGTAGTCTGGTAACAGATCACGATTTAATTAAAGATCCTACAGTTTCAGTAAATAGCCGTAAAAACAAATGCATGGTGTCCGTTAAAGGGGCAATCGTTCCTTCGGAAAACATTATCAAGAGAAGTCAGTTGATTCAAGAAGAAATTGCGTCTGGATTGACAGAATTCTTCGGAATCAATCATAATGTCAAGCTTAAAATCTCTGTCTCAGACTTCAAGCCAAAAGAAGTGGCTAAAAAAACTACTAGTCGTGTAAAGTAAGGAAGTAAAAAATGGAATGGTTTAAAAAATATCAATATCCAATCTTGTCTGGATTAGCAGGCATTATTCTAGCGTGTTTTATCCTATCCTTTGGCTTCTTTAAGACTCTATTTGTCTTGATTTGCGCTACTCTAGGGGCAGGAATCGGATATTATATTCAAAACAAAAATATATTTAAATAAGAATAAAGGAGTTTAATATGTCAAATAAAGATGTTAAAGATGTTGCAAAAAAAGAAGTTGCTCAAGCAGCTCACGAAGTAAAAGGTGAATTGACTTATGATGATAAGGTCATTCAAAAAATTATTGGCCTTTCTTTAGAGAAAGTTTCAGGTTTGCTGGCTGTTGACGGTGGCTTCTTCTCTAACTTAACAGATAAATTGATTAACACTGATAATGTCACTAACGGTGTTAATGTTGAAGTTGGTAAAGAACAAGTTGCTGTTGACTTGAATGTAGTAGTTGAATATCAAAAGAATGTTCCTGCATTATACGACGAAATCAAGAAAGTTGTTGTGGAAGAAGTTTCTAAGATGACTGACTTAGAAGTTGTTGAAGTCAATGTTAATGTTGTTGATATCAAAACTAAAGAACAGCATGAAGCTGATTCAGTTAGTCTTCAAGACCGAGTAACAGATATTGCAGAATCAACAGGCGAATTCGCTTCAGAGCAATTTGAAAAAGCAAAATCTGGACTCAGCGGAGGCTTCTCAGCTGTTCAAGAAAAAGTTGGTGAAGGGGTAGATGCTGTTAAAGAAGCTACTTCTAAGGAAAAAACTCGCGTTCATTAATACTAGAACTACGAAAAGAGATTTTTATTTTATTTCTTTTCTATAAATAAAATACTTAAAAACTCATAATGGAGGTAAAGATTATGTCTACAGAAGAAAAATTCAACCAAGCTAAAGGTTCTGTTAAAGAAGGACTAGGAAATTTAACTGGTGATAAAAAAACAGAAAAAGAAGGGGCTGCTGAAAAAGTAGTTTCTAAAGTTAAAGAAGTCGCTGAAGATGCCAAAGATGCTGTCGAAGGCGCAATCGAAGGCGTTAAAAATATGATTAATAAAGATGACAAATAAAGCTAAGAGTTAATTTCTCTTGCAAAACATCTTTGTAATTTATAATAGTAAAAAGAGAGTGGGACAGAAATCGGTAATTCGTTAGAATTCGATTTCGTCGTCCCACCTCCGCACAGTTGAGTAGGGCTGTAAAAGCTGATGGAATCAGCGTAGTAGAGCCCACTCAACCACTGCGTCTTGCTCGACAATCCAAAGACAATTGAGAGGCTAGGACTTTTATCCCAGCCTCTTTTTCATTTCTCTTGCAACAAACGGTGATTTGATTACTTATTTTTAGTCTCCGTTTCACTCTTTTCCTTATCAATCTTTTGAAGATCCTGATCATTCTTATATTGAATAATAAATTCTACTACTTCTTTTTCAGTCAATCGATCATTGGATAATTGTGAAATTTGAATTGAAATATTTTGCAAACCATAGTCATTTTGCTTACTAATGAGGTTTTTTAATTCCTCGTCAGAAAGATGTTTTCCTGAAATAGTTAACTTTAGTGTATTATTTTCTTTGATAAAGTTCTTTTTTAGTACTGTCTGCTCTTTAAACTGATCAGATAAGTATTTATTTATAGATTCATTAATTAGTGTTTCTCTAACTAATGTAGCTGCTGAAACCAAACTGGGAATAATAAGAATAAGCGAAACTAGAATTAATATTTTTCTCATTTTATAAGCTTCTTGATTATGTTTAATGTAATGATTTTTTACCATAGTTAAGCTTGTTCCAATATAGGTAGCAATCATGATAAAGCTACAATTAATGAAAAATAAATAAGATGCACCTAGCATGAACTTAAAATTTCCTGTTGCTATAGAATAACCAACAGTGCACACAGGAGGCATAAGAGCCGTTGCAATAGCCACTCCAGGTACAATATTATTTGCTTCTTTTTTTCGTGCCCCTATAACTCCAGCCAACCCTCCAACAAAAGCTATAACAACATCCCAAATTGTTGGAGAAGTTCTAGCAATAATTTCTGTACTTGCATAAGAAATAGGAGAAATTAGAAAATAAACTGTCGATGCTATAAGACTCAACGAAACTTGAATAAACAAAATTTTAAACGACTTTCTGAGCAGATTCATATCCAATATCGCTAGCGAAAAACCAATCCCAAGAATGGGTGTCATTAGCGGAGAAATTAACATTGCACCAATGATAACTGGAGTAGAATCCATGTTTAAGCCAATAGATGCAATCAACATTGCGCATAACAAAATAGCTAAATCACTTCTTGTTAAATCTAGATCATCATAGACCTTATTTCTAAATTCTGTTAAAGAATAAAGCTTGTCATCCTGTAAAATTTTTCTCAAAACAGCATTCCTCATATTAATGTTTTCCAAAGTATAAATCCACTCTAATTAATGAATGAAATTTGCAATATTGACAAAAAATATAGAAAGTGGTTTATACTAGTAAATATTTTAACATACAATTTGATAAATTTATTATTAACTTATTGCCCATACCATCCTAAATTTTAACTTTTTCCAATCTCCAATTATAGAAGCTCAACGATTATAATGTAGCACAAACGATACGCACTAAAATTTTTCAAACTTTAAGGAACCAATCTATTAGTAAACAATTGTTTAAAATCTATCTAGAATAAGAAAGACGCAACCACCTAAAACACGCTGATAAAAATAAACATTCTATTCATGCCTCACTTTCGCCTCATTTTGAAATAATCAGATTTAAAATCACTTAAAGTATCTTCTGAAAATCACTTACATTTCAATATTTTTGATTATTTTCAAGATGAAAAAGCCTCCCAAATTCATGTAGGGGGCATAGAAATATAGAAGAAAAAGCCTTGATTTTCAAGGCTTTTTTCTTCATCAAATTTATTAAGAATTCCCTCTTGTCTAGTACATTATGATATAATACTTTTTAAAAAAACTCACTAATAGTGAATAGTGTAAACATCATATATAAGGAGAACCAGACGAAAATAGAAATTTTATTATCTTATATTGCGCTTAAACATCAAAGAAAAATAATTGGTGAAGAAATATTTGGAATTTTTAAGTAAGGATAGAAATATGACATTAAAAACTTATTTATTCAGGTGTAAACGAAGCAATTCTATATGGTTGTTTTGGATTTTTATTAATTCATTATGTGTTTACTTAAATGGTATATTGAGTGCTAAGGCGATTTCTACAATTGTAAATTTTGATTTACAGTCCTTTTTGTATTTGAGTGGAGCCATTTTAGCTGTAAATTTATTATGGGTATTGCAAATTTATCAAAACTCAAAAGCAAGTGAGAAAGCTATACAAGAAATGTGTACTGAAATACGTAAGGATATTGTAAAAAGAATTGAAAGGAATGGTGGAGTACACTTTGCTTCCAAAAGTATTAGCGCCTATACCTCATGGTTGACAAATGATATTAATACAATTCGAGATCTTGGTTTTGAAACACTAGAATTAATGATTAGTCAAGCATTAAATATCATTTTTGCAGTTATTGCCTTTTTTAGCTTTCATTATTCATTGTTGTTTACAATCTTTATATTTTTTATTCTAATGGTAAATCTTCCTAAAATATTTACAAAGAAAATGGAAAAGAAAGCTGTTTATTTTACCGAAAAGAATGAAGAATTGGTTAAAGCAATTGATGATTCTTTAAGTGGATTTCGGATGTTATCCAACGCTAATCAACTTCATTTCTTGTTAGTCAAGATTCTATCTTATTCAAAAAAATATTCAAGATCTAGGGTCTCATACTCAAAAACTTTTGGTGGACTTATGTCAGTTCAAAATGGAACCAGTTTTGTAAGCCAAATTGCTATGTTGACTCACGCAGGTATCTTATACTTTAACCGATTAATTCCAATAGGTGCTGTCTCATCATCTCAATATTTTTCTTCGATTATTTTTGCGGGACTAACAGGTTTAACAGCCAATTACGCTGAATTCAAAACTGTAAACAAAATATTTGAAAAGTTTGAATTGACTGATGATCACAGTATAAATGAGACACAGATTAAGAAGCAATCTTGGAAGAAATTTATAGATAAACTAGAAATTCAAGCGGTAACTATTGAACGTGAAGGGAAGCTTATCTTAGATAATTTGAATTTCAAAATTGAAAAAAATAAGAAGTACGCAATTTCAGGAACATCAGGTTCAGGGAAATCAACCATATTAAAAGCCATTAATGGTGAAGTTCTACTTTCGAAAGGAGAAATATTCTATGATAACGTCGATTCCAAAAATATCGATTTAGTAGATCTTCACAAACAAATTTCTTATGTCAGTTTAGATGATCATATTTTTAACGAATCTATTTTATTCAATTTAACCTTGGGACGACAATTAGAGGATACAAAAATTGAAAAAGCATTGGATTTATTTTATCTAAGAGACTGGGTTAGTGGATTGCGTCATGGACTGGATACGACTTTATCAGAAATTAGCCAAGATATTTCTAGTGGGCAAAAACAAAGGATTAGTTTAGCTCGAGCCTACCTTGAGGAAAAACCAATTTTGATTATTGATGAAGCAACTGATGCAATTGATAAAGAAAGACGTTATCAAATTGAGAAGTATCTATTCTCAATGCCGGATAAGACTGTTATTTTTGTAAGCCATCATTTAGATGAAAATATAAAATCTCTTTTTGACAAGATTATATATTTAGATTAATTTAAAACTAAGAATAAAATAAATTGCATACCAAAAGTTAGGTTTAAGTGTCTAACTTTTGGGGTGCAGTTCAATGCTAGGTTATTTTGAATATGAACAAATAAAACAATCAAATCTTGAAGCTTGTTTAGATCTCTGATGGGACCCACCAACTAGTTTAAAGTGAAATATGTAAATCTTTTCCTGAAACACCATCTAAAATAAAGGAACTAAGGTTAGGATTCAGCTTATTCAATTTAAATTTTTGAATTTTTGTTATTTCGGGATGAAAAGATACACTTCCATTCGGATATTGCTCTTTCAAAATTTTATCATAAACTTCCTTTATAAAGTATTCCCAGGATTTCGATAAACGATTTGCAAAAACATCCTCTCCTTCAAATAAATATCGTAGACCATCTGCTCGATAAAAAGCTAATAAGGCAACGGGAAGAGTACAATTAGGATGATTAATAATCGCCTCTGGCACTTCAAAACCATTATCCCAGTTATAATTATCAAGCAAGACAAAGAGTTCATCTTCAGTCATAATAGACTTAACTTTTTTCACAGCTTCAGTATTGCTTTCAGAACGTAAAATATCATATAGTTTCTTTAATTGCTTAGCGTCCATTTTTTATACCTCTAACTTTACGAAGCGGGAAAAATTTCTTCATCTTGTGCATTCAAAATAGTTGATTCATCGGTTATAAACTCCATTTTCTTTTCAGACGATAGCGCGTATTTATTTAAAAATGCAACCTTTTCATTCATCTGTTGTTCCATTTTATCCTCCGGTTTGATTTTCTATTCATGTTTCACTGTAGTTCTAGTATACCACAAACCTTATATGCAAAAGCTTGTTCGACTATAGGTCCCTTTACCTACTATCCCCAATTCTTCTCTGCTTTTTTTGAAGCATTGTTAAGGTTCTCATAAAGTAATCTACTACATTCCAAATTTACTAAAAAATCCCTTGAAATAATTTCAAGGGATTTTTGAATTAAAGTTTAACTGTCTCGACTCCAAAAAATTGCTAATAAAATCACTGCACCTAAGATAGAGGGTACTACAGCTGTGTCATGGAGAAGAGGACCCCAGGTCCCGAAAAGACTTTGGCCTATCCAGGCTCCAAGCAAGCCTAGTATCATCTTGCCGATGCATCCCATCCGCTCGCCTCTATTGGTAATTGCGGCAGCTATCAGACCAATGATAAAACCAACTAACATACTTCCAAGCATGACTTAACCCTCCTTTTTAAATCGTTGAACCAACCAAAGGATGGCCAAGGAAATTACTGAGCCAACAAAGGAAGCAAAAATTTTAAAGATAGGGAAAAAGACAACCAAGCCAAGCAGGGCACCGATTAAGCTGACCAACAATTTTAATTTCCATTGTTTGGGCTTCTCAAACGGCGTCAATATGACTGCCACAGCTGTCGTCAGTAAACAAGCTGGCAAAGTGAAAATCAATACAAAAATTAGTCCTGTCATCTTAAATTGCCCAGTCTCCATTTCTAAAGATTGCTACGCGGCTACCGTCTTCTCGGAAACCATCAATATCCATCTGGTTAGAGCCAATCATAAAGTCCACATGGACATCCGAGCGGTTGAGACCCGCTGCTTCAAGCTCTTCCTCAGAGAAATTCTCTCCACCGACCACACTAGTCGCATAGGCTGCACCGATAGCCAAGTGGTTAGAAGCATTTTCATCAAAGAGAGTATTAAAGAAAGTAATGCCTGACTGAGAAATCGGACTTGGATCTGGAACCAAGGCACACTCACCTAAAGCACGCGCACCCGCATTTTCAAAGACAAGATCCTTCATAACCTGGTCGCCCTTTTCAGCAGTAATATCCACAATCTGTCCATCCTTAAAGGTTACCTTGATGCCCTCGATGATATTGCCATTATAGCTGAGAGGTTTGGTACTGGTCACATAACCTTCAGCTCGGCGGAAGTCCGGTGCTGTAAAGACCTCTTCTGTCGGCATATTGGCAATGAAATACTCGCCCTGAGCGTTGAGACTGCCAGCTGACTCCCAGTGATGGTTCTTGGGCAAGCCCAATGTCAAGTCTGTTCCAGGAGCTGTGTAGTGCAGAGCAGTGAATTGCTCTTCATTTAAAATCTTCGCTTTTGAGCTGAGTTTTTCTTCATGAGCTTTCCAAGCTGCAACTGGATCATCCTCATAGACACGGCAGGTTTTGAAAATCTGATCCCAGAGAAGATCTACTGCTTCCTCATCGCTAGCTGCATTTGGAAAGACCTTCTTAGCCCACTCAGTACCAGCTGCTGCTGCAACTGTCCAGCTGACTTTATTAGATTGGGTTGCGATTCGCATCGGCTTCATAGCTAATCCCAAAGCCTTAGCAGAAGCTGATAATTTCTCAGCATCCACACCATTCAAAGCACCTGGGTCAGATGAACGAACACCCAAACGACTGGCCTTCTTTTCTAGAAGATAGTTCATCTCAGCCACCTTATAGTCAGGGATATTATCCAAGCGGTCCATCGGCGCATGGAGAAATTTCTCCCGATTAGTGAAATCATCCGCCCATTGGATGATAACCTCATGAGCTCCCAGAGCATAGGCTTCCTTGACAATCAAGTGAGCCAACTCACGTTGCTCCACATCGATATTGAGCGCTACCGTGTGCCCCGGCTGCACATTGATACCATTAGCCACCAATAATTTAGCGTATTTTTCTAAGTTTTCTTTAAAATTTGGTAAAACCATTTTTTCTCCTTAATAAGCAATATTCTCTTCCTAGTATACCATAAGTACACGCCTCCTGCAGAATCCTTACAACAGAAAGTGCCTTTCCTTCCGTCTGGAATACTTTTTTCTCTACTAGAATATTAAAAACAAGTCCATTATTTAAACATAAACCAAGACTTTCTACCGTGAGAAAAACGCCTGAAACAAGAATGTTTCAGACGCTTGGAATTTTGAAAGCTGAGAATTAGGGAATGACATAGCCTTGGTCATCTACCATATGAGGATGTTCTGAATTTCCATTCTCCCTCAAGGCTTCCAAATCTTGATCCAAAATGGAATTGTAGTCTGTACTTCCTTCACGTGTTACACGAGTCGATACTTGTCGTAAAAGTTTTTCGTTGAGATTTCGAACCCAGCGACCGTTACTGTGGTCATTGGCACGCAAATAATTTCCTTTCACAATTTCCCCATAGAGAGCTTCGTTGACTTGGTAGCCTTGCTTGCGTAATCCCATGAGACCGATCTCTACAATCTCATCTGGATTATAGTCCTCAAAGTCAAAGACATTTGGAATCCGACTTTGCAATCCTGAATTGACTTGCAAGAAGTCATGCATCTCCCTAGTATAACCAGCGAAGATAATGACGATATCTCGACGGTGGTCTTCCATAAATTTGAGGACTTCATCCAAGGCTTCCTTCCCGAAATCATCATTTTGACCAGTGTAGAGCGTATAGGCCTCATCAATAAAGAGGACCCCACCTAGCGCACTTTCTAAGACTTCACGCGTCTTCAAAGCTGTTTGACCTTGGTAGCCACCAACCAGATTGCTTCTAGATACTTCAATGAATTTCTTCTGCTTGATGACTCCTTTTTGAAAGAGAATATTCCCCAAAATGCGAGCAACGGTCGTCTTCCCTGTACCAGGGTTGCCAAGAAAGAGCGAGTGCAGCGTTGTATCTTCCACAAGACCACCTTGCTCTGCTCGTTTTTGGTTGAACTCAGCCATGGCTACAAACTGTTCGACTTGCTCTTTCACTTTTGCAATTCCAACCAAGCGGTTGAGAGCTACCATACCATCTTCTTCTTTGTCCGCCCCCGCCTGGTACTTGCCTTGATTGAGAACAGCATCAATGTCAATATTAAGGATGGTCTCGATATCATCTGAACCTTGAGCCACCACTCGGTCTGCCATAGTCTTGGTCAATTGCTCATCTAGATTACGAATCCAGCGACCATTGCTCTTATCCAATGATCCATCGTAGGCCCGCTTGACATGACGAGCATAGTAATCGCGGTCTTCGAGCTTATAGTCTCCCTTGTTCAAGATCATTTCACCCAGTTGGACAATTTCATCTCCTGTGAAATCCTCAAAGATGAAGTTATTAGGGACACGCGAACGGAGTCCTGGATTAGTCTTTAAGAACTCCTCCATTTCTTTGGTATAGCCGGCAAAAATAATCATGATCTCATCACGATTGTCCTCCATAAATTTGAGGATGGTATTGATGGCCTCGATCCCAAAGTCGACATCGCTGTCTTTTTTATCCAAGCTATAGGCTTCATCAATAAAGAGAATCCCACCACGAGCTTTTTCAAGAAGAGCCTGGGTCTGCTCAGCTGTCCCTCCAACATTAGAAGAGATTAAGTCTGACTCAGTCGCTTCGACAAAACGAAATTCCTTACCGGAAAGGACACCTGCCTCAAAGAGAACTTCTCCCAAGAGACGGGCAACGGTCGTCTTCCCTGTACCAGGATTTCCCATAAAGGCCGCATGTAGCGTTTGCTTTTCAGGAGCCTTGCCATTTGCGATCCGCTTTTTGTTAAATTCTACCATGTTGATCATTTTTTTGATCTCATGTTTGACCTTCTCAAGACCAATCAGGCTATTGAGTTCTTCCAGTGCATCACGTTTCGTTTCCTGTTCAGAAGCAGTTGCTGTAGTAGTTGGAACAGTTGCATCAGATGCAGTGCTTGAAGATACTTGCGGATTAGTTTTAGCCACTTCTCTGCCTACAAGATAATCACAGCCATCCTCAATCTCGGTTATCAGAGCACGCGCATCTCCCTGTGTATAAGTAACGGCATCCGCCTTTACATAGGCAGAACTTTGAAGTCGAATATTTGGATCAGCAATTTTATGGAAAACCATCTGGTCCGCCATCACTACACTATCCGAAAAAGCCCCGAATGAAATTCTTTGAGCATTTTCCGCAAGGAAAGTAGTCTCTCCTGTCAAAGCAGCGAACGATTGGTCATAGATGCATAAAAATTCTGTGAAAGTGGCTTGATGAGCTCGAAGCATACTTCCGTACGAATTTAAGGACGTAATGCAGTCCGAATCAGAGTTGAATTGGACATTATTATTGAGGCAAACCGCAGTCCCACCAGGCAATTCGATTTTGCAGTTCTCAGATTTCCAGACTACATTATCTAACCAAACTGGTGGATAGTCCATTTCGAGATTCCCACCTTTAACAGTAGAGTTCTTGAGAGTCACTTCTGAGTTAGTCGCACTGATCGTATTAATGTCATATTTTTCAAGGTCGACGGTTTCTAAGGTCAACCTAGCTCCATCTGATAGATCGATTCTAGACAAAACCCTTGAATGACTGATTGATAATTCAGAAGCCACGATACCGATTGAAGCATCGTGTTTTTCGGGAACTTTCATTTCTATATCAGTTAAAATTAGTTTAGAATGCGTGTCTGCGTATAGAAAAAAGTTCTGATTGTTTTGAGTGCTAATTTCAAAACAAACCTGCTTGCAAGTGACTTCAGATCCACTCCATAAAAGAAGGGTAGAATAATTCCCCGTGATTTTAAAACACAAATTTTCAAAGGTGACCTTTGCTCCTGCTACAAATCTGAAAGCTGCCTCAATGGTATTCTTAAAAATTTGGCCATTGCCATTTGGATTAGAAACCACTTGCCCTACAAAATGTAGCTCCTTATCAATGACAATTTCCTGATTGGTCGGCCATTGAAAAGCGTATCCATCTTCAAACTCGATGATGTCCCCATTCTGAGCTTTGTTATAAGCGTCCATAAAATTCCAACTATTGTTGTAAGGACCTACTAAATATTTCGCCACACTCTTCTCCTCTTTTCTTCTGATTACCAATAAAAACTCACTGATTTATCAGCTCATTTACTATACTCTATACACTAAAAATTGTAACACAATCCAGGTTCAATGAAAACATTTAGAAGCGGTTATAAAACTTAAAAACCTCTATTTCCTTTTTTTGAAATAGAGGTTTTGATCTAATCTTTAAAGAGAGACAAGAGAGTTACCATAACTACAGTGGAGCAAACCAATCCGGTCACCTTTATAATCGTATCCGTGTCTAGCTCTAATTGATAACTAAACGATTTTTGAGCTGGTTTATCTTCTGCTACAATACTAAACCTCATTTTTTCCCCTTTCTTACTCCTGATCCAGATACAATCTTTGCGCTTCTGGTCTATTAGATTAGAAGAGCCACAATCAGAAAACTCAAAACTTCTTCTAACAAGTTTGCCTTAAGTCCACGTTTCATAGACAACTTAAAATCATTTTGAATTATTTTAGAAAAATTCATCAAACAGACTCAACTGGTTATCCTCTGGCATATTGCCCAGGATTCCCATATCGTCCATTTTTTCGACTAGGGTGCTAGAGAGGCCACCGCGTTTGCGGAGCTCTGTCTTAGAGAGGAATTCGCCTTCTTCCCGTGCTCTGACCACTTGGCGGGCAACGTTGTCACCCAGACCGTCCATAGCAGAGAATGGCGGGATAAGGGTGTCCCCTTCGATGAGAAACTCGGTCGCATGGCTCTTGTAAAGATCTAGCTTTCCGAATTTGAAGCCTCGCTCCAGCATTTCATTGACGATTTCCAAAGTCGTATAAAGGTCAATTTCTACATTGGAAGCTTCGTTGTTCTTGCGCTTTTCAGCGATTTCGCTCATCCGGCGCTTGACGGTATCAAGTCCGCCACTCATGGTCTTAATATCAAAGGCCTTAGCCCGGATGGAGAAATAAGCACAGTAGTAATAAATCGGATGATGCACCTTGAAGTAGGCCACCCGCAGGGCCATCATAACATAGGCTGCCGCATGGGCCTTGGGGAACATGTACTTGATCTTTCCACAGGACTCGATGTACCATTCTGGCACATTGTTTTCCTTCATAGCTGCGATGTAGCCATTGCGCTCTTCTTCAGAAATCTTCAGCCAGAGGCCCTTCCGCACGCGCTCCATGATCGTAAAGGCCATCTTAGGATCCAAGCCCTTGTGCATGAGGTAAACCATGATGTCGTCCCGACAGCCGATAACAGTGGACAGGTCAGCAATTCCTTGCTTGATCAAGTCTTGAGCATTCCCCAACCAAACGTCCGTCCCATGAGAGAGACCAGATAGCTGTAAGAGCTCGGCAAAGGTCGTCGGATGGGTCTCATCAACCATTCCCCGTACAAAATTGGTCCCAAACTCCGGAATTCCCAGCATACCAGTCGGCGTGCCGATCTGCTCCTGAGTCACTCCCAGAATGTCTGTCCCAGAAAAGAGGGCCATGACACCAGGATCATCCATAGGAATATCAGTAGGATCAATGCCAGATAAGTCTTGAAGCTTCCGAATCATGGTCGGATCATCGTGCCCCAGAACGTCTAGCTTGAGGACATTTTCATCGATATCATGGAAGTTAAAGTGGGTAGTCTGCCACTCGGCCGTCACATCGTCGGCTGGATATTGGACCGGTGTAAAGTCATAAACATCCATGTAGTTAGGGATAACAACGATTCCGCCCGGGTGTTGTCCAGTTGTCCGCTTAACTCCAGCCGCTCCCTGCGCCAGACGATCAACTTCGGCGTCTCGGTAGAACTTCCCGTAGTCGCGCTCGTAGCCCTTTACAAATCCATAAGCTGTCTTAGCTGCAACGGTACCAACGGTACCAGCCCGAAAGGCATACTCCTCACCAAAGATATCCCGCACATCCAAGTGAGCGCTCGGCTGATCTTCTCCCGAGAAGTTCAAATCAATATCGGGTACCTTATCCCCGTCAAATCCAAGGAAGGTCTCAAACGGAATATCTTGCCCATTTTTGCTGAGTTTGTGGCCACACTCTGGACAGTCCTTATCCGGCATATCAAAGCCAGAACCATAGGAGCCGTCCGTGATGAACTCGCTGTATTGGCATTTGCCACAGACATAGTGGGGTGATAGAGGATTAACCTCGGTAATCCCGATCATGGTCGCGACAAAGCTGGATCCAACAGACCCCCGTGAACCTACTAGATAGCCCCGCTCGTTGGAGCGTTGCACCAGCATCTGCGAAGCTAGGTAAATCACGGCAAAGCCATTCCCCAAGATAGAGGTCAACTCTTTTTCAATCCGCAAGTCTACGATATCCGGCAGCGGATTGCCATAAATCTCAAAGGCTTTTTGATAGGTCAGCTCGGCAACCGTCTCCTCGGCCTTATCAATGAAAGGTGTATAGAGGTCGCCCTTGACCACTTCTACTGGCTCAAAGGTTTCCGCCAGCTGATTTGGATTGGTGATGACCAGCTTCTTAGCCAAATCCTCGCCCAGGAAGGCAAATTCGTCCAGCATCTCATTGGTGGTCCGGAAGTGAGCCTTAGGAAGCGGAGCCGGCTGGGCATTTTCACCGTGACCAATGGTTCGGTTAATCATGGCTCCCTGACCCAGACTCCGTACGATAATCTCACGGTAGATCTCTTCTTCCGGCTCGATATAGTGGACGTTCCCCGTTGCAAGGACAGGCTTGCCCAAGCGATCTCCGACCTCAATCAGATTGCGAATTATGGTCTGCAGTTCTTCCTGGTCCTTGATCTGCTCCTTGGCAATCAGTGGCTCATAGATGGCTGGTGGCATGACCTCGATAAAGTCATAATACTTGGCCACTTCGACAGCTGCATCCACTCCCTGAGAGACAACGGCATCATAGACTTCACCTTCTGAACAGGCTGAGCCCAGAATCAGGCCTTCACGATGGGCATCCAGCACAGTCCGTGGAATCCGAGGGACACCTTCAAAATACTTGGTATTGGACAGACTGACTAACTTGAAAATGTTCTTGAGCCCCGTCTGATTTTTTACATAAATGGTCGCATGCTTGACCCGAGCCTTCTTGTAAGAATTCTCATCGACAAGATCCGTATTCAGATCCTTGAGATTGGTCACACCATGCTTTTCAGCCACATCCTTGATAAAGATAAAAAGGAGACGGCCCGTCGCTTCCGCGTCATAGTTGGCCATGTGGTGGTGCTCCAGAGCAATCTGGAAACGCTTGGTCAAAGGCCCCAGACCATGACGCTTGTACTCTGGATAAAGATTGCGGGCAAATTCCAGCGTGTCAATGACTGGCTGGGTAATTTTCGGCAGGCAATGACGCTCATAATTGACATTCATAAAGCCCACGTCAAAGGTGGCATTATGGGCAACGAGGATGCTGTCCTTGCAAAATTCTTGAAATTCTTTGAGCACCTGCTCCAGTGGTTTGGCATTGCGGACATGCTCATCTGTAATCCCAGTCAAGTCCGTAGTAAAGGCCGACAGGGGATGCCCAGGATTGATAAACTCATCAAACTCAGCGATGATATTGCCCTTGTGCATCTTGCTGGCAGCGACCTGAATCAAGTCATTGTAGACGGCTGAAAGACCCGTTGTTTCCACGTCAAAGACTACATAGGTCGCATCGCTCAGCTCCATATCCACTTCATTGTAGACGATGGGTACCCGGTCTTCTACAATATTGGCTTCCATACCGTAAATCAGCTGGATACCAGCCTTCTTGGCAGCCTTGTAGCCATGGGGAAAGCTCTGCACATTGCCATGGTCGGTAATGGCGACAGCCTTGTGGCCCCACTTGGCAGCCGTTGCAACGATTTCCTCGACCTCAGGCAGAGCGTCCATAGTAGACATATTGGTATGGGCGTGAAACTCAACCCGTTTCTGCCCTTCAGGCATCAAGTCCTTGCGCTCATAGTGGGTAACTTCCTGCACATCCTGTACATTCATGGTCAGGTCACGGGTAAAGTTGTTCATCTCCACATTTCCACGTACGCGGAGCCAAGCACCCTTCTTAATCATGTCAAACTTCTTGGCTTCTTCTTCGTTTTTCATCCATTTCTGCAAGGAGAAGCTGGAAGTATAGTCTGTCATCTTGAAGTTAAGCAAGACCCGGCCGGTCCGAGTAACCTTCTGCTCCAGATCAAAGACCATTCCCTCAAAGACCAGACGATTTTCCTCAGTCTGAACTTCAATCATAGGGGTAATCTCTGCCTTGTCCAGCTTTGGTTTAGCCGCAGCCTTGCGAGCTTGGAAATCATAGGCTGGTTTTTCCTCTGGCGGTGGCGCCATTTGCTGTAGAGATTCCATGGCTTTGAGAGCTTCTTCATTAGCTTCTTGAACAATCTTGTCATTTTCTGCCTGGAAATTCTCTGCCTGTTGCTGGGTTAACTCATCGCTGTGCTGAACCTGACAGGCCAGCTGAGGAAAACCATACTTGACTAGCTGGCGACTGAGATTTGGTAGGTGATTCTTGCGAAAATGCTCAGTATCAATGGTTGATGGTCCTTCAATTAGCAACTTGTCCCCATCCAAATGAACCTGCAAATCCTGATAAAGGCTCTTAAATCCATGGCTGGCACATGGACCTTCCTCAAAGGCCAGCTGGTAATAAGCCTGCAAGAGCTCATCCGATATCTGAGGCGCCTGACAATGAATTTCAAAAATAGCTTGGTTGCCTGTCTTCGAAAACTCTTGATCTAAGCGCTTCTGCAATTCCCTAAAAATCTCAATGGGTAGAATATCCGCAAAAGAAAAATGAAATTCCCAGACCCGACTGACCTTGTGGAGCAAAACCTTCTCGATTTCTGCATTCAAAAAGGCCTCTGAATTTCTCATTTCCAGTGGCATATCTAGCTGATTCATTAAAATTTCAAACTTGTTTGACATGACATTTCCTCGTACAGTAGTGACCTTATTTTACCATAAATCAGCACTTTTTTCGACAGAAAAAGGACAGAGCAATGCTCAGCTCCCCATATAATTATCAAGACTTTTTTCTTGATCCTAAGTTATGATATAATAGAAAAAACATTTACCTAAAGGAGTCTTAACTGTGAAGAAAATCTTACTAGCTAGCATCTGTCTACTGACCCTAACTGCTTGTAGCACGACCAGTCAGAATAAGCAAGAAAATACACCCAAGCAAAGTCAGAGTCAAAGTAAAACCAAAGAAGAAAAGACACAGACGAAAACTTTTTCTAAAAAAATCGATGAGCATTATACTAATTCAGTCAAACTTTTCTATACTAAAGACAAGATCCTATCTTTCCAACTCATTTCCAGCCAGGCTATCCCTGAAGAAAGTCAAAAAATGAGTGTTGAAGAATTAAAGAAATCTTATAGTGAAGATCTTAAGAAAAGTTCCATGATTGAAAATCAAGAAAAGCTAAAAGGACTTAAAATTCATCTTAAAATTTCTGAAGACAAGAAAAACGCTATAGCCATTTTTGACTTTGATCTCAGCAAAATAGATCAAGAACAGTTGATTCAATCAGCAAGTGACTCTGAAAGTAGTCAAACTTTCTTCAGGAAACTTCAAGATAAACCAGAAGTTGTCTTTGATTATTTGAAGGGGCAAGGACTCGAAGAAGAATAAAAAAGCTTTCTGATTAATTTTTAAACTTATACCTGTTCATAAATTTTAGTATATTTTCTAATACCAGTTATTAACTTTTGTTCTATTTTACTATAAATTTCAAGGAGTCTTTATGCACTTAACTAAAAAAACTGTTCTTATTGGTGTCGCTTCTCTTCTTATTTTAGGCTTAGCTGCATGGGGAGTAAATTTATTTCTCGTTAAGCACAACGCTCAGCAAAGTTTTGATAAAAATTTTATTCACTATCAAGCAAAAAGTGACGATCACGAAACTTTTATTACTCAAGGCATCGGAAAAAAAGAAGTCTATAATTTATCCTACTCTCCTTCTAAGAAGACCATTGAAATAACCAAATCAACTAAAAATGGAGATAGCTATTCTGCCGATTCCATTTACGGAGCAGTAAAACTCTATGATATAAAACAAAACGGTAATAGCTACGTCTTCATAACAGCTGCAAAACCAATAATCGTTGACTTCGGAATGACTTCAGTAAGGGTAACTTATGATGGAGGTAATTTTGAGACCCCATACTCTGAACTGCATTTTGGTGAATCTTTCCCTAGTGAAGACAACTAGATTGCTACTTCTCTAGACTAACAGTCTTTAACGATCAACTAACCAAGCTATTCAGCTGTGGTTAGTTTTTGTTTACAAAAAAAGCGGTTGAAACCGCCTTTATTTATCTTAATACTGCTTCTGCCAAAGCCTTCTGAATAGCAATAACACTCTTATCGCTTCGGAAAGTTAAGGTTTCGGCTGGTTCTTCAGCACTGGATACCCAGATTTTCAACTCAGCGTCAAGGTCAAAGTGGCCAGCCGTTTCCACTGAAAATCGACTGATAGAGCGATAAGGATAAGACTTATAAGCCGTTTTCTTGCCCGTCATCCCTTGCTTATCAACCAAAATCAAGCGCCCATCTGTAAACACAATCAAATCTCGAATAAGACTGAAGGCCAGTTCCACATTTTCCGTTGGCGTTAAAATATTTTCTAGTTCTCTTTCAACTTTATCAATATCTTTTTGAGAAGCATTGCCCAGCAAACCACTAAATAATCCCATGATTTCGTCCTCCGATTCATTTTTTCTTACTATAGCATTTTCAAGTCCAATAAGCAAAAGAAAACTGCCAGGCAAAACTGGCAGTTTATCTTATTTCGTTAAAATAGACAAGGTTTCGATCAAGTTATCTGCATGGACCTCAATGGTATCGCCACTTGCTTTAATTTTGACTTCTACAATACCTTCAGCAGCTTTCTTACCAACGGTTACTCGGATTGGCAGACCAATCAAGTCGCTATCGCTAAACTTAACACCGACCCGCTCATTGCGGTCATCGACTAAGACTTCATAGCCAGCTCCAACTAAACTTTCTTCAATCTTGTCGGTCAAAGCCAAGCTTTCTTCATCTTTGACATTGACTGGGATCAAATGAACGTCAAATGGCGCCAATTCTTTAGGGAAGTTAATTCCCCAAGCATAACGATACTCACCTTTAGGAGTTTTATTAACAAAGAGGCGGGCATGCTGTTCCATGACAGCTGAGAGCAGACGACTAACACCGATACCATAGCAACCCATCACAAGGGGAACTGCTCGGCCATTTTCATCTAGAACTGTCGCATTCATACTGTCAGAGTAACGAGTCCCTAGTTTAAAGATGTGCCCAATCTCAATCCCACGTGCAAACTTCAGAACACCATTACCATCTGGAGAAATTTCTCCTTCGCGAACTTCACGGATATCGACATATTCAGCAGTAAAGTCACGACCAGGATTTACCCCTGTCAAGTGGTAGCCATCTTCATTGGCTCCAGCAACAGCGTTGGACAAGTCTTGAACCTTACGGTCAGCGATGATGGTCACTTCTTCTGGCAGATTAACTGGACCAAGAGAGCCAAAGTTTGCTCCGAACAATTCTTGGACTTCTGCTTCTGTTGCCGCTTCAAAGAAGTCAGCCCCTAAGTGGTTTTTCAATTTGACTTCATTGAGCTGGTCGTTTCCTACAAGCAAAGCCACTACCGGATTTTCATCTGCAATGTAGACCAAGGTCTTGATGGTTTGCTCCTCAGAAACTTGTAGGAAGGCTGCAACTTCATCAATAGTCTTACAGTTTGGTGTTTCCACACGAACCAGTTCAGTTTCAGCTACTACACGATTGCTCGGCTTGTATTCATTCGTTGCCATCTCAAGGTTGGCTGCATAGCTTGACTCACTAGAGTAAGCGATAGTGTCCTCACCAGAAACCATCCAGTTGCTTAGCTCAGCCTTAATGGCTTCCAAAACATCTGCAGGGATTTCGTCCAAGCTTGCAACGGATTTATCCAATACCAACCAACGATCCAAGTCTGTCCGATCAGGAGTAATCGCCATAAATTCTTGGCTATCCTTTCCTCCCATAGCACCACCATCTCCAATGATGGCTTTAAAATCAATCTCGCTACGAGTGAAGATCTTTTCATAGGCAGACTTGTATTCATCATACGTCACATCCAAACTATCATAGTTCGCATGGAAGCTATAAGCATCTTTCATGATGAACTCTCGCGTCCGCAAAAGACCGTTACGAGGACGTTTTTCATCACGGTATTTTGGCTGGATTTGATACAGATTCAACGGTAATTGTTTATAAGATTTCACTGAATCACGCACTAGGGCAGTAAAGGTTTCTTCATGGGTTGGTCCCAAAATAAAGTCTGATCCCTCACGGTTCTTTAACTTGAAGAGGTCATCACCATAGGTCTCGTAACGCCCTGATTCACGCCAAAGATCTGCACTTAGCAAAGCTGGCGCCAACATTTCTACTGCACCAATTTTTTCAAATTCTTGGCGCATGATATTTTTAGCTTTTTCAATAACTCTATTGGCCAATGGCAGATAAGAATAAACTCCCGCTGACACTTGGCGAACATAGCCCGCCCGCAAAAGCAAGGCATGACTGATAACCTGCGCATCACTTGGCATTTCACGCAAGGTTGGAATTAGCATTTTACTTTGTTTCATAAAAACTCCTTTAATTACATTTGAAGGCAGTGAAGGCCCTTTAGCAATCTATGTTTTATCTTCACTTGCCCTTACTTAAAAGAATGTACGCATAATATCATTCCAGGTCACAGCAATCATCAGCACAACCATAATCGCTACACCTGCTAAAGTTACATAAGTCTCTGTTTCGCGCTTGAGCGGTTTTCTGCGAATTGCTTCAATTATGTTGAGAACAATCTTTCCACCGTCAAGAGCTGGAATCGGAATCAAATTGAAAATACCAATATTGATTGATAGCAGAGCCAATAGACTAATCACCTGATCCAGACCAGCTTGTGCCGCTTGGCTGCTGACACGGAAAATAGCTACTGGTCCTCCCAGTTGATTAAGACTAGGATGGAAAATCAAGTTTTTCAAAGCATTTAAAATACGGAAGGCCGCATCCCAAGCCATGGTCAGACCACCTACCATCATGGACATCAGATCCGACTTCATACCTGGCGTGACACCTAATAAGTAACGGTCCCCTTCTTTTTTAGGACTGACTGTTACTTCTTTGGTCTCGTTTCCGCTTTTAACCGTCAGGTTAAGTTTGGGATTCTTTTGACCTTTCGTTTCCTTTTCAACTGCCTGAGTCAAATCATCCCAGTTTGAAATTTCTGTCTGACCAACCTTTAGAATCTGGTCGTTATTTTTTACACCAGCTTGAGCTAAGGCACCGTTCGGAGCAACCTGTACGTGGTTTGTGTCCAGATTTTGAACACCACCTTGTAGAGCAATTAGAATCCAAAAAGCCACGATACCCAAAATAAAGTTATTCATAGGGCCAGCAAAGTTTGTGATTAAACGGCCCCAGATTGTTGCATTTTGGTACTGAACATCTAAAGGCGCAATCCGAACTTCTGTCCCATCTGCTTCAACGATAGTTGCATCGTGATCAACTGAGTAGGTTCTACTTTCTTCAAGAACCAAACCAGTGATTTCTAATTTATCTTCAAAATCAAAACTTGTCACATTCATCGGCAGGGCTGTCTGGTCAATCTTCTTGCCAGATAGATTTACTCGAATAACCTTGCCTTCTTCATTTAAAGTCAGACTGACAGGTGTTCCTGTTTTGATTTCAGTTGTATCGTCACTCCAGCCAGCCATGCGCACATAACCACCTAGAGGCAGAATCCGAATGGTATAGGCTGTTCCATCTTTTCCAATATGAGAAAAGATTTTCGGTCCCATTCCAATGGCAAACTCTCGAACGAGAATGCCTGACTTTTTGGCAAAGTAGAAATGTCCATACTCATGAACCACTACAATAATACCAAAAACAATGATGAAGGTGAGGAGTCCCATAATTCCCATACTTTCCTTACCACACATTCCTTTCTTAAATCTTGACTTCTGGAGTCTAAATCAAAGAGGCTGGGAGTGTCTCCCAGTACTCTGTTTTTCATTAAATTTTGTTCGAAGCAGAAGAAGCCGCTTATCTCCAACTCTGCACATCTTAAACAAATTAGAATAAACCTAAAATCCGCATCAGAGGGAAGACAAAGAGCAAACTGTCAAAGCGATCCAAAACACCACCATGGCCAGGTATAAACTTACCAGAATCTTTGACACCATAATGACGTTTAATGGCGCTTTCCACCAAGTCTCCAAACTGTCCAGCTATACTAAAGAAAATAGCATATAAAACCAAAAGCCAGCGATTATGCGGAGCAGCCACACTTCCATCAATCAAAACAAAAATGAAAGTGACTACCATCGCAGACGCGATACCACCGAGGGCACCTGCAACAGTTTTATTGGGTGAAATTGTTGGAGCTAGCTTTTTCATCCCAAAACGGCGACCAAAGAGATAAGCACCACTATCTGTTGCCCAAACAATTAGAAGAGCCAAAAGCACCTTGTTTAGGCCTGCAACTCGAGCATCTAAAAGGGCATTAAAACCTGATCCCACATAGAAACTAACTGCAATCGGATAGACCACATCATCAAAAGTATAATTGCTACCAACGACTATAGATCCCAATAAGCAAAAGACGACTAGAGTATAAGCAATCACATTGCCATCAATTGGCAAAAAGGTAAAATAATACTCAATCGGAACTGCTAAGACAAAGGCCGCCAGCATGGCCAACATACCTTCAAGAGTTGTCGTCGCTAGGCCCTTCATTCGGAGCAATTCATGTACTGCCAACATGGCTAAAACACCTACAACAATCTGAAAAGCGACCCCTCCTAATACGACCAAAGGAAGGAAAATTGCAAGAGCCACTCCCGCAAAAATCAATCTCGTCTGTAAATCCTTATCCATATATTCTCCTAAACACCACCAAAGCGTCTCTGACGCTTACTATATTCTTCGATAGCTTCTTTTAAAGATTTTTCATTAAAATCCGGCCACAAGGTCTTTGTAAAGTACAATTCGCTATAGGCACTTTGCCATGGAAGGAAATTACTGAGACGTAATTCCCCGCTAGTCCTGATGATCAAATCAGGGTCCCGTAAAATACGAGGTAGGTTACTAGTCTGTAAATAATCCCCAATCATTTCCTCGCTGATATCACCGGGATTAAACTTGGCATCCAAAACTTCTTGAGCAATATTGCGAATGGTTTGAGTTAATTCTGCCCGTCCACCATAGTTCAAGGCAAAGTTCAAAATCAAGCCAGTATTGAGCTTTGTCAGCTCTTCTGCTTTAACCAAGGCATCATATGTAGCTTTAGGTAATCTGGCCACATCGCCAATCATTTGAATTTTCACATTGTTTTTGTGCAATTCAGGCACATAACGCTCATAAAATTCAACAGGCAGGTTCATGATAAATTTGACTTCTTTTTCTGGTCGAGACCAGTTTTCTGTTGAAAAAGCATAGACCGTCAAAACCTGGACGCCCATCTCTTTGGCTGCGATGGTGACATTCTGCAAAGCCTCCATACCCGCCTTATGTCCAAACACACGAGGTTGCAGTCTCTTCTTGGCCCAACGGCCATTTCCATCCATAATAATCCCAATATGCTTTGGCACCTGTAGGGGGATGGTTACTTTTTCTTTCTTTTTTAAGTGAAACATAGCTTTATCCTAAATTTTAATCATTTTATTATATCATAAATCTAACAAAAGTGTTGTTTTAGCAAGTTTTTTGACAGTGAGCACCCAAAACTAGGCTAAGAAGCTTCGTAAAACCACTCATTCACAGCCTCTTGTTCTTTTGAAAGGCCTTACCTGCTTATATTATAGGCTTTCCTCTTTTATTTTTCAAGAAATGCCCCAAAACTACAGACTCTGATAAAAAGGTAAAAAAAGAATCCGAGATCCTCAGATTCTTTTTCTTATTCTTCGATAGCAGATTCTTCCACACCATCAGCCTCAATCGCTACTTTTGCTTCAGGATCAACTTCTGCTTCAGCTTGTGGTAAGACTGTCTTGATCGCTGTTAATTCAAAAGTCAAATAAACGCCATCAACATCCAAAACAACGGTCCGTTTTTCAGTATCCACTTCATCAACAGTTCCATACAAACCGCCAATTGTGATGACCTCATAACCCTTTTGGAGCTTATTCAAGCTTTCCATGCGTTTTTCCGCTTGTTTTTTCTGTGTGCGGTTCATGTAGAAAATCAATCCAGCTATGACCACAAACATGATAATCATTTGGTATCCCATAGTCGTCTCCTTTCGTTTTTCATGTCTTCATTACTATAACAAATTTCTCTTTTTTTTACAAGAGAGGACTGTTCTTTCGACCTGACTACAAAAGGCTTTAAAGACGATTTTAAAAGACTTTTTTAACATCACTAATAGCTGGTCTATCTTTTAAAAGTTCAAGAGAAAGGGACTTACTCAGCCCCCTCCTTTTCCTTAATAACCAAGACACCATCTTCCAAATCAGCTGTCAAATGCTTAGCATCTAGATTATCCAAGTGGAAGTCAGTCACCTTGTCACGGATTTGTTGCTCGATAACTCTACGGAGTGGACGAACACCCATGACTTGGTCATAACCAGCGTCACGTAGGAATTCCTTAGCTGCATCAGATACTGCAAGATCAATTTCTTTTTTGCTCAAGGTTTGATTTACTTCAATCAGCATGAGATTCACAATCTCCATCAGATCCTCTTTCTTGAGATGAGAGAACTCAATAACCGCATTGAAACGATTGAGGAATTCTGGACGGAAGTAAGCTTTGAGTCGGTCCATCAGATCAGGTTTTTCTGCATCTTCTTCTAAGCCAGCTTCGTAGCCAAATCCAGCATTGGAAGTCGCAATGATGACTGTGTTCTTGAAGTTAACTGTATTCCCTTGACCATCTGTCAAACGGCCGTCATCCAGAACTTGCAGGAGAAGGGTAATCACTTGTGGATCAGCCTTTTCAATCTCATCCAAGAGAATGATAGAGTATGGATTGCGACGTACCCGCTCTGTCAGAGTATTGTTATTGTCATCATAACCAACATATCCTGCAGTCGTACCAATCAGCTTAGACACAGCAGTCCGATCAGAGTATTCAGACATATCCAGACGAATGATGGCCTCTTTAGTACCGAACATATCCAAAGCTAGTTGCTTAGCAAGCTCCGTCTTACCAACACCTGTCGGACCAACAAAGAGGAAGCTACCAATTGGGCGATTCCCTTCATCAAAGCCTGCACGGTTACGTCGGATAGCTCTAGCCACAGCTTCTACAGCCTTGTCTTGGCCGATTACTTTAGCTTTGAGACGGTCATTCATGCCCTTGAGGCGCTCAATGTCGCTAGCACCCATTTGAGATACTGGTACGCCCGTCATACGTTCAACAGATTCTGCCACGTCGTTGACTGTAGCTGTCACCTTCATATCCTCAGTGTGGTTTTGAATTTTCTTTTCAAGCTCTTCAATGCGAGTCTTAGCATTGAGGGCTGCTTCGAAATCTTCTTTTTCAACAGCGGCTTCCTGCTTGTCTTTTTGCTCAGCGATTTCATGCTCGACCGCATGGACATCAGTCACTGGATGTTGAGCCGCCAAGTGGGCTGCCGTTACATCAACCAGGTCAATCGCCTTATCTGGCAAGCTCCTTTGTGGAATATACTGAACAGAGTAGTCCACAGCAGCCTTCAGCACTTCATCTGGCAGGATGACATTGTGGTGTTTTTCGTACAAGTCACGAATACCTTGGAGAATCTTATAGGTATCTTCTGCAGATGGTGCATTGACTTTAACCTCATTGAAACGACGAGCTAGAGCCGCATTTTTGAGAATAGTGTTACGGTACTCATCCTGAGTAGTAGCCCCGATAACTGTCAACTCACCACGAGAAAGCGCTGGTTTGAGAATATCCGCTAGTCCCTTAGAGCCACTATCTCCACCGGTAGATCCTGCTCCTAGAATTTGATGAATTTCGTCAAAGAATAGGATGATGTTGCCAGCTTCCTTGACTTCATTGACTAAGTTTTGGATATTTTCTTCAAAGCTACCACGATACTGGGTACCAGCTTCCAGACCAGAAATATCAACAGAAATAATTTCCTTGTTCTTGATAGCCGCTGGTACATCACCATTGACGATAGCCTGAGCCAAACCTTCCACTACAGCGGTCTTTCCGACACCTGCATCTCCGACCAGAACTGGATTGTTCTTAGTCCGACGAGAAAGGATTTCAGCTGTTTCTTGGATTTCCTTATTACGCCCAATGACTGGATCTAATTTACCATCACGAGCTTCTTGAGTCAGATTGCGACCCAGCTTAGCCAGGATGCCATCTTGCTTAGGTCCATGACCAGCAGTTTGTAAATCCTGTTCACCCGTTCCTTGACCAGGTAGTTTACCAGTAGCACGATATTGTGCAAATTCCTCTGGCGTCACTTCACGGCCGTTAATTAGGTAACGACGGTTTTCACTATTGTAACCACGCATTCCAGCCATTAATTGATTAAATAAGTCATCCATATTATTAAAATTGTTGTAATTGTTGTAATTGTTATTCATATTTATACCTCTTCATTTTCAAGAATTGCAAACGATATTTTGTTTCGTATTTTCGTTTACATTTGTAATTGTATCATGGTACAAAAGGATTGTCAACAAATTATGCTCAATTTTTAAAAAAAATTTACAAGTGTAATCACTTGAGTTTCTATCCTTATTTTTTTCTACAAGGTTGTATTTTTGAAAGAAAAATACAAAAAAAAACAGACATCCAAATTTGAATATCTGTTTTTCTATATTGTACTTAAATTTTTATGCTTTTACTTCAATAACAGCATCACCTTTGCTTACTGTCCCTTGACCTACTGGAGTTACAGAAGCATAGTCCGCAGTATTCGTCACGATAACCATAGTTGTATCTTCGAGACCAGCTGCAGCAATCTTAGCTGAATCAAATGTTCCTAGAACATCACCTGCTTTGACTTTATCACCTTGTGCTACAGTGTGATTGAAACCTTCACCATTCATTGATACCGTATCAATACCAACGTGAATCAAGATTTCTGCACCATTAGAAGTTTTAAGACCATATGCATGTCCAGTCGCAAAAGCAATCGTAACCTCTGCATCAGCCGGAGCATAGACAACTCCCTCGCTTGGCTTGATTGCCAAACCTTGCCCCATAGCTCCGCTTGAAAATACTGGATCATTAACATCTGCAAGAGGAACAACTTCCCCAGCAACTGGAGCAAGAATTGTTTCGTTTTGGAGGGACACAGGAATGTTACCTGTTGTTTCTTCTTCAACCAAACGTTCTGTCTCTACTTCAGTAGCTACTTCTTCTTCGTCTTTATAACCAAAAGCATAAGTCAATCCAAAACCAAGACCAGTCGTTACTAATACCATAAAAATGTACTGAAGAATTTGACCATTTAGGTAAAGAAGGGTACCAGGAACAATTGTGATACCAAAGCTAGTTCCTGCCAACCCTAAAGTGTTTGCGAACCAACCACCTGCAGCACCAGCAATCAGACCCATGATAAATGGTTTTCCGTAACGAAGGTTAACCCCAAAAATAGCAGGTTCAGTGATACCAAGGCCTGCAGAAAGAGCAGCTGGGAAAGCAAGAGCTTTGAGCTTTGGATTCTTCGTTTTAACACCAACCGCAAGTGTTGCTCCAAGTTGAGCAGTCATAGCAGCTGTGATAATAGCATTCAGTGGATCTGCTCCTGTTGAAGTTACCAAGTTAGACTCAAGTAGATTGAAAATATGATGGACACCTGTCACAACAATAACTTGGTGAACTCCACCAAGAACTAAACCACCCAAACCAAGTGGTAAGCTAAGTAACCAAGTTGTAGCGACTTTAACATATGATTCAACCTCGTGAAAAACAGGTCCAATGACAAACAAAGCTAAAATAGACATTACTAAGAAGGTCAAAAATGGTACAACTAGTAAATCTAATACATCAGGAATTCGCTTATGGAGCCACTTTTCAAGTTTTGCACCAATCAAACCAACAAAAAATGCTGGTAAAACTGAGTTTTGATAACCGACAACTTTAATAAATCCGAAGAACAAAATTGGCTTAGCATCTCCAGAAGCAACAGCCCACGCATTTGGTAAAGCTGAGTTAACCATCATCAATCCTAGAACCAAACCAATCAATGGATTACCACCGAAAACACGGAAGGCAGACCAACAAATTAAGGCTGGAAAGAATGCAAAAGCGGTATCTGTTAGAACAACTGTATAGGTATAGAAGTTGGTTGCTTTAAAAGCTTCTGCAGTTGTACCAAACAAAGATAATATTTGGTCTTGCGCAATCGCACCACGGATACCCATAAATAACCCTGTTGCAACAATAGCTGGTAAAAGTGGAACGAAGACGTCACCGAAAGTACGAATAGCGCGTTGGAACCAGTTTCCCTGTTTGCCAGCTTCTTCTTTCATATCTTCTTTCGATGATGTTGGCAAACCAAGTGCAACAACTTCATCGTACATTTTATTGACTGTACCAGTACCAAAGATAATCTGGTATTGGCCTGAGTTAAAGAAAGCTCCTTGAACCTTATCCAAGTTCTCAATCACTTCTTTATTAATTTTTCCTTCATCTTTGACCATGACGCGTAGACGAGTCGCACAGTGAGCTACACTGTTGACATTTTCACGTCCACCCAAGGCTTCGACGACCTTTTTTGCAATATCCTGATTGTCCATTTGCAAAAATCTCCTTATTAAATTTATTAAACTTTTTTGAAAGCGATTTTATCACCTTTACGAATATTATTTTACCATGATCCAAAAATATGTCAAGCGTTTTGCAGAAATTTTATTTTTTTATATGTTTAAAGTTGATTTTTAGGCAGAAAACGTTTACTATAGTAGTAAGAAAAAATATATGACGGAGGAATAAAGTTTGGCTTGGACGACTGAAAAACGCTACAGACGCTACGAAGACTGGACTCAGGATGAAGTACAGCAGATTAAAGAAAATATTGCAAAATCCCCTTGGAGGGCCAGCTACCATGTGGAACCTCAGACTGGACTACTCAATGATCCCAACGGTTTTTCCTATTTTGATGGCAAGTGGATCGTTTTCTACCAAAACTTTCCTTTCGGAGCAGCTCACGGTCTCAAGTGCTGGGTTCAGCTGGAGAGCGATGACCTAGTTCACTTTACTGAAACTGGGCTCCGTGTACTGCCAGACACCGCACTAGACAGCCACGGTGCCTACTCTGGCTCTGCCATGCAGTTTGACGACAAGCTCTTTCTCTTCTACACCGGCAATGTTCGTGATGAGAATTGGGTACGTCATCCCTATCAGATTGGCGCCTTGTTAGACAAATCAGGCAAGCTGGAAAAAATTAATAAGGTCTTGATTGAGCAACCTGCTGAAGCCACTGACCACTTCCGCGATCCACAGATTTTTAACTACAAAGGGCAGTTCTATGCCATTGTCGGAGGACAAAATCTAGACAAGCAAGGCTATGTCAAGCTTTACAAGGCTGTTGATAACGACTATACCAACTGGGAAGTCGTCGGCGATTTAGACTTCGCCAATGACAAAACGGCCTATATGATGGAGTGTCCAAACCTTGTCTTCATCAATGACCAGCCAGTACTACTCTATTGCCCTCAAGGCTTGTCTAAAGACGTACTGGACTATGGCAACATTTATCCAAACATGTATAAAATAGGTCAATCGTTTGACATAAATAACGCTGCTTTGATTAATCCTAGCCCTATTCAAAATCTGGACTTTGGTTTCGACTGCTATGCCACCCAAGCCTTCAATGCACCTGACGGTCGTGCACTCGCTGTCAGCTGGCTGGGCTTGCCTGATGTGGAGTACCCTTCTGACCGATTCGACCATCAAGGTGTTTTCTCTCTCGTCAAGGAATTAACTCTGAAAGACGGCAAGCTCTACCAATACCCAGTGCCTGCTATCAAGGATTTACAAGCAGCATCTCAGCCTTTCACTTCTCTGTCAGAAAGCAAGAACAGCTACGAACTAGAACTGAATCTCGCTGCGGATACCGAACACGAAATCGTTCTCTTTGCAGACAAGGATGGAAAGGGGTTACGCATCAATTTTGACCTCAAAGCAGGTCTAGTAACGGTTGATCGTAGTCAGGCGGGTAAGTCATTTGCTCTAGACTTTGGAACCAGCCGAAGCTGTAATATTGACAAAGAAGCAACAAATGCTAGTATATTTATAGATAAATCGATTTTTGAAATTTTCATCAATGAAGGAGAGAAAGTATTTTCCGGCCGTGTCTTCCCGAAAGAAGACCAGACAGGCATTGCTATTACCAAGGGCAATCCAACCGGTACTTACTATGAATTAGATTATGGTCGCAAAGCTAACTGATGTAGCAAAACTTGCAGGAGTCAGCCCCACAACTGTTTCTCGCGTCATCAACAGAAAAGGCTATTTATCCGACAAAACGATTTCTAAGGTTGAGGCAGCCATGCGAGAGTTGGCCTACAAGCCTAACAATCTAGCGCGTAGCCTCCAAGGAAAATCAGCTAAGCTAATCGGGCTTATTTTCCCTAATATCAGCAATGTTTTTTATGCAGAATTGATTGACAAGCTAGAGCACGAGCTCTTTAAACAGGGCTATAAAACCATCATCTGCAATAGTGAGCATGACTCAGACAAGGAGCGTGAATACCTTGAGATGTTAGAAGCCAACCAGGTGGATGGTATCATCTCTGGTAGCCACAATTTGGGCATCGAGGACTACAATCGCGTGACTGCGCCAATTATTGCCTTCGACCGTAATCTTTCGCCGGATATTCCTGTCGTCTCTTCAGACAACTACGGAGGCGGAGTGCTGGCGGCTCAGACCTTGGTCAAGGCTGGTGCTCAAAATATCATCATGATTACTGGCAATGACAATTCCAACTCACCAACAGGCCTGCGCCATGCTGGCTTTGCTTCCGTCCTACCTGATGCACCTATTATCAATGTTTCCAGTGATTTTTCTCCCGTCCGAAAGGAAATGGAAATCAAGCACATTTTGACCCATGAGAAGCCAGATGCTATCTTTGCTTCAGATGATTTGACAGCCATTTTAATTATGAAGGTCGCTCAAGAGCTGGACATCAAGGTTCCCGAAGATTTAAAAATCATTGGCTACGATGGCACCTACTTTGTGGAGAACTACTATCCACAGTTGGCCACTATCAAGCAACCACTGAAAGATATTGCTCATCTATCTGTAGACCTACTCCTCAAAAGGATTGCTGGCCACGAAGTTCAAACGACTGGTTATTTCCTACCAGTTAGTCTATTACCTGGCAAAAGTATTTGATTTTTATCCCAAAAAAAACAACCTCAAAAAAGGAGGTTGTCTTTTTTATGTCTAATCTTTCAAAAAACTCTCAGACTATTTATCAAAGCTTTCTAAGGCTTTTTCACGTTCTTCAACTTGACCCTTAGCGTCTAATTTTTCACCCTTGTAAACTGTGGATTCCCATGATCCATACATTGGATTAGGGAAGATGATGAATTTTTCACCAAATTCTTTTTGAAGTTCGTCCAATTTCTTGTCACGCTCTTCAGAAGATTTTTTGGAGAAGTCTGCAAAGTCAACTAAATTATCTCCAAATAGCATAACTAGATTTGTCGTTTCTTGAACCTTTTGGCGACGTCCTTCTTTTGACTTGACGCCTTCTTCCAAGAACATCAAATGGTCACGTCCCTGAACAGGAATGCCTTCTTTTTCTAGGTTCTTAATGGTTGCATCTACCTGACTAGCCGCACGGTCAGAAACATAGTAAATTTGTACACCATTTTCATTAGCAAATTGGAGGAATTCCTTTGCTCCTGGAACGGCTTTAGCCTCAGCCTTTTGGACCCAAACATCCCAATTTTCAGGTGTAAATGCTGTGCCATCTTTTACATTTTTCACTTGGTAAGGGCTGTTATCCAGTACAGTCTCATCCAAGTCTAAGACGATAGAATATGGTTTTTCTGTCGGTGTTTTTAATAATTCTTTCAGACGATTCGTTGCAACATTATAGCCTTGTAAATACAAAGCCTTGGTTTCAGCCGCCTTTTGATACCAAAGAGTAGACATGGTATTTTCTCTCGAACGAAGCTGTTCATAGGTCATCGAAATCTTATTATCCGATGTACTGCTCTCTGTTGTCTTATTTTCTGTTGGTTTCGGAGCACAGCTCGTCAGAATAATAACTGATGCCAATGCAGAAAAAATGGTTACGGTAGCTTTCGTTGCTTTCATAAAAAAACATCCTCCTAATATTAATCTAATAAAATTATAACGTTTTCATAATGATTGTCAAGAAAGACTCCTAGCTTAGCATCTAATAATTTGCTATTTTTTGAAGGACTAGCTTCACGTAAGGGTTTTGATCTTTTGTATTACTTCACCACTAGCTCCATCTGCATTCTTTTTAGATTCCTTACCGCAAAAAAGCCGAGATAAGAATCTCAGCTTTTTTATTCTTCTGTAACAAATTGACTCAAAATCCCATTGATAAACTTACTTGATTTTTCATCTGAGAATTTTTTCGCCAGCTCAATAGCCTCGTTAACTGCAACAAGCTGTGGTGTCTCGTCATATTCTAGTAGCTCATACAAACCTAAACGCAGAATATTTTTCTCTACCAGAGTCAAACGATCCAAGGTCCAACCAGCCTTCAAATACTGAGTAATCTTATCATCGAGCTCACTTTTGGATTGCATTACGCCATTAACTAGATTGAGCAAGAAGATCGGAAGTTCAACTTGTTCCTCTTCTTCCTTATCATGTAGATAAGCAAAGCGACAAGCTTCAACTATATCCCCATCATACTCCAGACTCATCAATGCCTGAAATGCGCGCTCACGTAAATCACGTCTTGAGTCTACCATTACCTTACTCATTGAGGAAATCCTCGTCAAATAAATCAGCCATATCTGGTTTTGGAGATTTTTCTGGAACAATACCTGCAACATGGACATTAACAGCTGACAAACTTACATCTGCCATATCATGGACAGCACTTTTCACAGCCTTTTGAATAGCCATAGCAACGGTAGGAACCCCTACACCATACTCCAAGTACAGATAAATATCCACTGTTACATCGCCATTATCCGCAGTATGAAGATAGACCCCACGACTCAAAGAACGCTTAGCTAAGCTATCTGACATACTCTTGTTTGCAAAAGAGTGAACTCCGTCTACTTTTGCAGTTGCAATCGCAATGATTTTTTCCAAAACGCGTGGCGCAATAACAATTTCACCTAATTGTTCAGTTGCCATAGTGATTACCTCTTCTATATTATGCGCGAGAAACGTAAGTTCCTTCTGCAGTGTTGATGATCAATTTTTGTCCAACTTCAATAAAGTCTGGAACGTTAACGACAAGACCAGTTTCAAGAGTAGCTGGTTTACCAGAACCAGTTACAGTAGCACCCTTGATTGATGGTTGAGTTTCAGTTACAACTAATTCAACAGTTGTTGGCACTGTCACACCAATCACTTCGCTTCCATAGAACTGGATTTTTACGTCAGAGTTTTCAAGGATGTATTTCAATTCATCTTCAACATTGACTACTGGGATTTCATATTGGTCATAGGTTTCAGTATTCATGAAGTAAGCAGTGTCATCCATTTGGTACAAGTATTGAGCTGGAACAGTTTCAATAATAGCTTGCTCAAATTTTTCTTCTGGACGGTAGCTTGTATCAAAAGTTGAACCAGTACGGACGTCACGCAATTTCATACGCATGATCGTATTTCCTTTACCTGGTTTATGGTGGCTTGCTTCCAAAACGCGGATCAATTTGCCATCAGCTGTTTCAAAAGTCATACCAGCTTTCAATTTACTTGCTTCAATCATGTGATTTTTACCTCTTTAATAAATAGTTTACTCTTTATTGTACCATAAAGCCTGATAATTCTCAAATAACAATCAACTCCAATTGGTTGCAGTTACTAAATTTTCAGACTTGTTCACCATACCATACCGTACACTTACTTCAGTCTACTGGAACGATATTTCCTTCTTCATCTTTCTTGACATGGACATATTTCCCATCCACCTCAATATAAAATGTTTTTTCCTTGCCTTGAGAAGACGAAACTTGTTGTTGGAGTTCTCCACCTAAGGCTTGGCCAAGGTTCATCCCCATCAAAAGATTCATGCCGTTTCCGCCTTCGTTTTTGGCTGCAGCAATCAGAGCCTCATTACGCGCCCTGCGTTCTTCAATTTCAATCGTGTTGTATTTCATAGCCGCTAACTCACTATCAAGCTTGCGAACAGTCGCCATGCTATCTTCATCATAGCTTAGGTCTTCAAGGAGGACATTGGTTACTTCCAAACCATATAAGCTTGTCCAAGTTTGATTGACCTCTTGTTTTGCAAGTTCATTAAAGACTTCTTGATTAGCATTGAGGCTATAGATGTCCACTTGATTGACAGCAGTATACTTTGCGATGGCAACCGCAATCTTTGGTGGCAGATTTTGGCGTAGAGTCCCTTGTGCTACATCTTGCAAGGTAAATGGTTGATCCACCGTAATCTGACGACTTACAGAACTAATATAAAAGAGAACTGGATCCGCAATTTTGACATCATACAGCCCGTAAAATCTGATACTAAGCAGTTGTTGATAGCGTTCACTAAAGTATTCAACAGGGTTTTGAGTTCCAAATTTATTGCCTGTGAAAGGCTGGATCTTGAAATAAATAATTTCTTGTTGGGTCACAACTTGTCCACCAAATGAGAAGCGATTCTTAAAGTTTTCCCAAGTTCCTTTGATCCCACCTTTTTCTAGTAACCAAGCATTATCGCCAGCTTGCCATTCGTGGCTACCAGCTTCCAAAAGTTCTCCCAGAAAAGTTCCATTGTTGACCAATAAAGCTACATAGCCTTGAGGAACAATTACCAAAGAGCCATCCGTTAAAAGACCGGTATTTTGATTGCCGTGTCGAGATTGACCGTCTGGGTCTTTTGTCAAAAGAACACCTTTAACTGCCAAGGCTTCTGACGGAACTGACTCAGGCAGAACAACCGCTTCTTTAAACTTGCTATCACGAAAGCTACTGATGCCCCCAGAAAGGGCTGCTTTAATAAATCCCATACTATCTCCTATTTATAAAATTCAATTTCATCGACAACATCATAGGTGTCCAAGAGCCAATCTTGAGCTGTTCGTACCAAGGAAGCCTGACAGTATTCACACTTGGAAACAGAGTCAATCGTCAGAGGAGCCCCACAGTTTGGACAGTGGTCACTAAGAATATCAGTCTTCGTGACTTCTTCAGTTTTAGCATCATGCAGACGAATGAAGTTTAAGCGATAAACTGTAAATAAGTCCTTGGTTGGATCACCTTCGATAATCCGTCCTGTTTCATCGTCCCTGATATAATCCCTCATAGTCGATGACAGGATCACTTCCAGTCTATCATGACCTTGCGGATTTGGATAGAAGTCCTTAATCTTAGAATTTTCCACTCGTACACGTTCCAAGACATTGGTCGTTTTCGCTCGAATATGCTCCTGTAGCTGAGTGCTGTGCTGGTCATAGAGACTCGGACTTTCTAAGCCACGAACCGAAGCCCAATCTTTCTCGGTCCAGGCAGACTGAAGTCGAAGGTAGATTACCTTCACCTGTGACAAGAAACGCTCTTCATCAAAGTTTGGATCCTGTTGTTTCAGTTGTCTAATCGCTTCGAGATTATTCTGAATCGGCTTGCCGGCTCTTTCCTCAGTCGTTCTTTTTAATTCATTACTTGAAGAACTAGTGTCATCTGTACCTTTTACTAAATTATACAGTAAACCGATAACACCACCGATGACAACAACGGCAAAACTTCCCGAAGAACCCGAACCAGAGCCTGAGCTATAACTGCTCGAACCTCCAGACCAACTGTCACCTCCAGACCAACTGCTTCCGCCACCCGAATCAATCAAGCTGCTACCACCACTTTCAGAATTTCCCACACCAGCATCAACGGCAGGGGCTAAAAAGAAGAGTAGAACAAGAAAGATGGTCGCAAATACTAAAATACCTTTTTTCATAAGCCTCTTTTTATCCTTTAAATTAACAGGGTAAGAAAAGATTCTTTAATCTAAATAACAATCAATTCTTTTGGCGCAAGGGTTAGGACTTCACAGCCTGTTTCTGTAATGAGGAGATCGTCTTCGATGCGGACGCCGTATTTGCCGTCCAGATAAATACCTGGCTCATCGGTCAGGACCATGCCTGCCTCAATCGGCTCTTCTGACTTGCCAAAGTAAGGAATCTCATGGATATCCAGACCGATACCGTGGCCAATCCCGTGGCTAAAGTAAGGACCATAGCCAGCATCGTTAATAATCTGCCGCGGAATTCGGTCAAAATCAATCCGACTAAGCCCAGCCTTAGCAGCTTCTATCAGAGCTTGATTGCTACGCAGGACAATATCATAAATCTCCCGCTCTTCATCTGTCACCTGTCCCACATGAACAGTCCGCGTCATATCACTGACATAGTGGTTGTAGTAGCAGCCAAAGTCCATGGTCAGGGTTTCGCCATTTTGAATGACCTTGTCACTAGCCACACCGTGCGGCATAGCAGAGCGGTAGCCTGAAGCGATGATAAAGTCAAAAGAGGCACCTGAAGCACCTAGCTGACGCATCCGGGCATCTAAAAAGTTCATAACCGCTAGCTCTGTCGTCTCACCTGGCTTGATAAAGTCCAGTACATCTAGGAAGGCTTGATCTGAAATTTGGCAGGCCTTGCGAATGGTCGCGATTTCTTGCTCATCTTTAATCATGCGGAGATTCTCGATAAAACCGGTCATTGGCACCAGCTCATATCCTGAGAAAAGACTTTCTAGCATCTTGAAGTAAGCATAGGAAATCTCGTCATCAAAGCCAATTTTTTCCAGCTTGTCGTCCGCTATAATTTTAGCAATCTCACCCAGTGCATCTCGCGTTTCGACAATGTCAAAACCTTGGACAACTCCCTTGGCAATCAGAGTATAACGGGCATCTGTCAGAAAAATACGGCGTGTCTTACTGATGAAAACTGTCGCCTCTGTTCCACTAAAGCCGGTCAGATAGTATATATTTTTTAAATTGGTTACTAAGACAGCATCACATTCTGTCTGAGCCAATGCTGCTTCAAATTTTTCAACTCTTGCTAACATTTCATACCTCCACAAAATAGTTAAGCATATTATATCAAAAAACAAATAAAAGAGAAGTATTTTTATCAAGCAATATTTCGGCCGTATTACTCAGAAATTCCACATAACAAAAATCCCTGCCAACATGCAGACGACAAGGATTTATAAAATACTATTTTTGATGCAACTTCTCTTTCAGATACTGACCAGTATAGCTAGTTGGGTTTGCGGCGACCTCCTCTGGTGTACCAGTTGCAATAATCGTACCACCACCGACACCACCTTCTGGACCTAGGTCTATAATATGGTCAGCTGTCTTAATCACATCTAGATTGTGCTCAATAACTAAGACAGTATTTCCATCATCAACGAAACGATCCAGAACTTTTAGCAAGCGAGAGATATCCTCTGTATGCAGACCTGTCGTCGGTTCATCCAAGATATAGAGAGACTTGCCGGTCGATCTCTTATGAAGCTCACTAGCCAGCTTCATCCGCTGGGCTTCACCACCCGATAGAGTAGTCGCTGGCTGTCCTAAAGTAACATACCCTAGGCCCACATCTTTAATTGTTTGTAGCTTCCGATTGATCTTTGGAATATGTTTGAAGAAATCAACTGCATCATTGACTGTCATATCTAAGATTTGTGAGATATTCTTTTCCTTATAGTGTACTTCTAAGGTCTCACTGTTATAGCGTCTTCCATGACAGACTTCGCAAGGAACATAAACATCCGGTAAGAAATGCATTTCGATTTTGATGATACCGTCGCCCGAGCAGGCCTCACAACGGCCACCCTTCACGTTAAAACTAAAACGACCCTTCTTATAGCCACGAATCTTGGCTTCATTGGTTTGAGCAAAAAGATCCCGAATATCATCAAAAACTCCAGTGTAGGTGGCAGGGTTGGAGCGCGGTGTCCGACCAATTGGACTTTGATCAATATCGATTAAACGATCTATATAATCTACTCCAGAGATCGTTTTAAATTTTCCAGGCTTATCCGAATTACGATTGAGTCTTTGAGCCAAGGTCTTTTTTAGAATAGAGTTGACCAAGGTCGATTTGCCGGATCCCGAAACTCCCGTCACAGCTATAAACTTCCCAAGTGGGAAACGAGCTGTAATGTTTTGCAAATTATTTTCAGCCGCACCTGTAATTTCGATAAACCGCCCATTTCCTACACGACGTTCCAGTGGTACTGGTATTTCACGCTTGCCTGATAGGTACTGTCCAGTAATAGACTTCTTATTCTTAGCCACTTGTGCAGGAGTACCGGCTGCTACAATTTCACCACCAAAGACTCCTGCTCCCGGCCCGACATCAATCAGCCAGTCTGCCTCCCGCATGGTGTCCTCATCATGCTCAACCACGATGAGGGTATTTCCTAGGTCACGCATCTTCTTGAGACTGGCAATCAGGCGGTCATTGTCACGTTGGTGCAAGCCAATCGATGGTTCATCAAGAATATAGAGGACGCCACTCAGATTAGAACCAATCTGGGTCGCCAAGCGAATCCGCTGACTCTCGCCTCCTGATAAAGTTCCGGCAGAACGAGATAGGGTCAAGTAATTAAGACCAACGTTATTCAGGAAGGTTAGCCTGTCATGAATTTCTTTGAGAATAGGCCGCGCAATAGTCGCCTCGTTGTCTGTCAAGCTAAGCTTGTCCAACTGAAGCAAATGATCTGCAATGGACAAGTCTGAAATCTCACCAATATGCAAACCAGCTTCACCCCCAACCCTGACTGATAAGGCCTGAGGACTAAGACGATAGCCATGACACGCTACACAGGACAACTCATTCATATAGGTTCGCATCTGGGTCCGAGTATAGTCACTATTGGTCTCATGGTAGCGACGGTTGATATTGGTCACCACTCCCTCAAAAGGAATGTCAATATCTCGCACACCTCCGAATTCATTCTCATAGTGGAAATGGAATTCTCGTCCATCTGAGCCAAAGAAAATCAACTGCTTTTCTTCTTCACTTAGCTCTTCAAAAGGCTTGTCCATATCAACGCCAAAGGAGCTCATCGCCTGTTCTAGCATCTGCGGATAGTAGTTAGAAGAGATCGGATTCCAGGGCGCCAGTGCACCTTCTCGTAAAGTCATACTAGAATCTGGTACCACAAGATCTAGGTCTACTTCTAGTTTTACTCCCAAGCCATCACAGTCCGGACAAGAGCCAAAAGGCGCATTGAAAGAGAAAAGACGCGGCTCAAGTTCTGGCACTGTAAAGCCACAAACCGGACAGGCATAATGTTCAGAAAAGAGCAATTCTTTCCCATCCATGGTATCGATAACTACATAGCCCTCTGCAATCCGTAAAGCAGCTTCGACCGAATCAAAGAGGCGACTCCTCACTCCCTCTTTGATGACAATTCTGTCTACCACAACCTCAATGTCATGTTGCTTGCTCTTTGATAGGTCAGGAACTTCCGTCACATCGTAAATTTCACCATCCACGCGCACTCGGACGTAGCCGTCTTTCTGAATCTTATCAAAAACAGTCTTATGCTGGCCCTTTTTCTTGCGGATAACTGGCGCCAAAATCTGCAAGCGCTGGCGCTCTGGAAGCTCCAAGACTTGGTCTACAATCTGCTCAACAGAGGAAGCCGTAATAGCTCCGTGGCCGTTGACACAGTATGGCGTGCCAACACGGGCATAGAGCAAGCGCAAGTAGTCATTGATCTCAGTAACAGTTCCTACAGTTGAACGGGGGTTTTTACTAGTCGTCTTTTGATCGATGGAAATAGCCGGGCTAAGACCATCAATTGAGTCCACATCCGGCTTTTCCATATTACCTAAGAACTGCCGAGCATAGGCCGACAAACTCTCCACATAGCGACGTTGCCCCTCAGCATAGAGAGTGTCGAAAGCCAGACTGGACTTACCTGAACCGGATAATCCTGTCACCACAACCAGCTTGTCTCTAGGAATTTCTACATCAATATTTTTTAGATTATGAGCTCGCGCTCCATGGATCACAATTTTATCTTGCATCTTAACCTCATTTCACTTTGAACATTCTCTATTATATCAAAATTTTCTCTATTCTTTTGCTCCAAAAATCGTGAATTTATAGTATAATAGTACGGTGTCTAAAAAAACAATCTGGAAAGGGAAAAGAGCATGAAACAAGTCTTTTTATCTACTACGACCGAATTCAAAGAGATTGACTCCCTCGAATCGGGTACTTGGATCAATCTTGTCAATCCTTCCCAGAGCGAATCAGTTGAAATTGCCAATGCTTTCGGTATTGATATCACCGACTTACGTGCGCCACTCGATGCGGAAGAAATGTCCCGGGTAACGATCGAAGATGACTATACTTTGATTATCGTGGACGTTCCCATCACTGAAGAAAGAAACAACAAGACCTATTATGTCACTATTCCGCTTGGTATCATTCTGACGGAGGATGCCATTATCACCACCTGTTTGGAAAAGCTCCCCTTGTTGGATATCTTCATCCACCGTCGCCTGCGCAACTTCTACACCTTTATGAAGTCACGCTTTATCTTTCAGATTCTCTATCGTAATGCCGAGCTATATCTGACAGCCCTACGTTCTATTGACCGTAAGAGCGAGCAGATTGAAAGCCAGCTACACCAGTCTACGCGAAACGAAGAGTTGATTGAACTCATGGAGTTGGAAAAAACCATTGTCTACTTCAAGGCCTCTCTCAAAACCAATGAGCGCGTGATTAAAAAGCTGACCAGCGCCACTAGCAATATCAAAAAATACCTAGAGGATGAAGACTTGCTAGAAGACACCTTGATTGAGACCCAGCAGGCCATTGAGATGGCAGACATTTATGGAAATATCCTGCGTGGGATGACAGACACCTTTGCGTCCATTATTTCCAATAACCAGAACAACATTATGAAAACTCTGGCCTTGGTAACGGTCGTTATGTCCATTCCGACTATGATTTTTTCTGCCTATGGTATGAACTTTAAAAATAACGATATCCCACTCAATGGCGAACCTCATGCCTTTTGGATTATCATGTTTATCGCTTTTGCTATCAGCGGTTCTCTTACCGTTTACCTCATGCACAAAAAACTATTTTAATTGTTAGAAGGAAAGCCTATGTCACAAGTATCTATAGACAAACTTAGCAAGAAAAACCAAGAATTTATTCGCATTGCTACTCACCAGCTGATTGAAGCTGGGAAAACCGACGAGGAAATCAAAGTCCTCCTAGAGGGAATCATTCCTACCATCCTTGAAAACCAGTCCAAAGGAATCACTGCCCGTGGTCTCTACGGGGCCCCTACCGCTTGGGTCCAGCAATTAACCACTGCAGAGAAAAAAGCAGCTGAAAATCCTGCGCAAAATGACGATCCACGCCTCATGATTTTGGATTCTGCTCTTTTGATTTTCGGACTTTTATCCATTTTCCAAGGAGCAGTTAACTATTTTGCAAAAACACCGAATCCTTACGGATTTACTACCCTAGTTCTGGGCAGTCTAACAGGAGGTTTGGTTTTCTATTCACTCTACCACTTCATTTATCGCTACTATGAACCGGACCAAGAATACGGTACTAAACCACCTTTTTGGAAATCAGCCATTGTTATGAGTGGTGCTGTTCTACTTTGGTTGGTAGCCTTCACTCTTAGCGCCTTCCTACCAAGCTTCCTTAATCCGCAATTGCCAAACCTCCTTGTCATAATGATTGGTGGTCTTTCCTTAGTAGGACGCTGGTACCTCAAGAAAAAATTCAACATTAAAAGCGCCACAGCTAACCCGAGACGCTACTAATTTTTTGATTCCTAAGCTGATTTGCTTAGGATTTTTTTATTTTCTCTTTTTCGAAAAATATAGTACTAGGTCATCACTATTTTCACAAGGAGCATATGGGGCAAGGGCTTCATTGTTAAACCAAAGTCCCGAACCATCTGGAATATATCCTCTTTTAATATATAAGCGCTGTGCCGGCCCATATCCCTTATGTAATCCCACTCCCAAGGTAACCACATCTGAATATTTCAAGGCTTCTTGCTCTGCTTTTTCGATTAGAGCCGTGCCAATCCCCTGCCTTTGAAAGCTTTCAAAAACATTAAAATCAGTTAACTCCGGATAAAGACCTGCAAAAGGACCGTGATTTGCTAATGGAATGACTGTTATATAACCTGGCAAAAATCTGCCAACAAGAGCCACCAAAACTTGGCGTTCTCCCTCCTCTTGCTCTAGAAAATATTTGTGCAGAATATCTTTTCGCTCAGGCCATCCCTGCCCAACAAAAGCATTTGATAATCCTTCAATATCCTCAAAAAGCATCTTTCTGACGATTCGCTCTTCACCCATATCATACTCCTTATAACAGATTCTTATCTCATTTTAACACTTTAAAGAAAAATAAAAAACCCTGCAAAAAGCAGGGAATTACTTGGTCTTTTTTACGAAAGTCATCCTTGATCGCTATGAATACATTCTTTAAGTGTTATCGAGTGCATAAGCCTCTCTCAACCATGTCCGACCAACTTTGCTAGAAAAGAAGCAAGCTAGTTTTTACCTTTTTGGTATAGGTTTAGAAAATCTTGATAAGATTTTAAGAGATGATCCTTCTTATCAGACGAATACCAACCATCTAGTTTGATGTTAGTATAGAGATCGATTTCCCCTTCAGCAGCTAGAAGCTTTAGACTTTTTTCATAAGAATCATCGCCAGTTATCATTAAGCTCCATCCGGCACTAAATTTCTTTTCTATACCAGGTAATTCTTTACTTAATTTCAAACTCTTAATATTTAAATCCTCTCCTCCCTCGATGAGAGTAATATTCTGTGTTTTATTGGCCAAGACTAGTCCATAACGATTCAATTTATCATCTAGGTCAGTAGCTGAATAGATTGGTTGCTTCGAATGGGCTGTTAGAGGTTCGAAATAGTGATCCAGAGAAAAAGTCTGACCATTTTCAATATTCGCATAGAGAGTCTGGGTAAAGGAGCCACTACTTGAACTAGAATAGTAGCTTGCATTTGATCCACCTGGTAGATATACCTCAAAAGCAAAATAGAGCTGACTGTCTTGAGGATCTTGATACAGTTGGTGACTCACTTTCCCTGGAATAGCTTGAGGATGTAGCTTTTGAGCCAACTGGAGTAGGTCATAATCTTTGTAAGTCCCTTCAGCTTGGTTTAGAAGTCTAATTTTTAGGTGGTTATTCTTATTCTTATCTCTACTAAATTGCTGGTAACTATCGTAGTAAAAAGTTTTGTTGGGGTAATTCATCTCTTGTTGCAAGATATACTTGTCAGACAAGATGGCCAAATTAGGATTCTCGACCATATAGAGATTATCACCAAGCTTTTCTATCTTAAAAGTCGCATCCTTATCTGGCCTATTTTTACCAACCTCTTGCTGCTCAGTCTGACTTTGCTGAGAGTGTATAGTGTTTTTTTGTTTTTCAGCAACATAAGAAGCCAAAAATAGACCAATTGCAAATGCTAAAGTATAGCCACCAATATTCAAAAAGATTCTATTTTGAAATAGTTTTTTTATCTTTATAAGGATCTGACTCACTTATCTTTCCTCCGGAACTTTTACTCGACGAAGCTGACCATCTATAAGGACATAGATAATTCGTCCCGATTTTATCATTTTATCAGGGGTTAAATCATGAAAATTATTTATCTTAAACTGCAGAGGAACTAAAGCCTGGTTACCGTTTTGAACCATTACAGAAATTGATCCTGCCACAAGATTGTCATTAGTTTCGGCTTGACTAACCGTCATCTGTCCTACCTCAAGACTAAATATGGAGAAAATTCTATACAGAGGTCCCTGCTCCACAATCTCCTTAACGGTATTCATATACGATTCAGACAAAGGGCTACTAGGGTTATATTGAAGCCAATTAATATATTGCGGGCCGGCTGGATTAGACCGCTTAGATTCATCAATAAGAGTGCTGACGTCTTTTACAGTTTTTATTCCATAGCGTCTGGTTTTATCGAAACTAACTTGATTTAGCATCGTATTGGTAGAGCTAAGATCAGTCAGGCTTCCTAAGGCACTTATGTGGTCATATAGATCGAAATGCTGCGTGTAAACCGGACCTTTTTTGAAGTCAACGGTAACTACTTCTTCACTATCGATATCAAGTCCAATTGGGACAATCCCTTCCGCCCAATTGATTTTTCCTTCCTCCTGTACCTTCTTTATAAACAAGTCATAAGGAAGTGGAGTTTCAGGACTTTTCTTCTGTTTTACGATTTGTTCTGCTTCATACTCTTGTTTCTTTTGAGCAGACCAAAAAGGAGCTTCTCCTGGATAATTAAATAGTCTAGCAAAATCAGAGGCTTGTTGAGTGGAATCCTTAGTGTATTTAAACAGTGGATAGATAGCGAAACTACCTTTCTTAGCCATTTCGAGGGCATGAGGATATTCTTGGTAGAGATTGATTAGGTCTCCACCCTGATATGGTCTCATCATGATAACTTTTTCTTGATTTTGCTTTTCTTGGTTATCATAGGGATTTGTGTCTTTTTTAGCATCAACAATAAAGCTTAGACTCTTTAAACGGTCAGCAAAAATAGGATTACTTTGAGCAATTTTTAATTCACTATTATCGCTAGCAGTTAAGACATCTTCTTGTGCAGCTCCTATATAGTGAGCAATCCGACTCTTTGCCGTCTTTAAGTCAATAATCAGAGATGCTTTTTGAGGGCCACCATCAATCTCTTCTAGCTCTATTTCTATATAAGGAGCATCTGGAGATGAGTCAAGCACATCTAATCTCGCGGTACTCTTAATGTTATATTTTTTCTTTTCTTTAAGAAGAAGGGCTCGTACATCGACCTTCTTTAATGACTGAATCCCTTCATCCTCTTTGTAAATATCAATCTGATAAAAATATTCCGTGTTTTTTTTATCATAAAAAGCCTTCCCCTCGTCAGGATACGGATCCTCGGGGAGCTTGTAATTCTGTGCAACTAGATAGCCATCTTTCTCCTGGACTTCCCCAAACTTATCGATAGCCAGGGCAATATTTCCGATTTTCTGAAAGTCATTTACCTGACTAACACCTATTCGATATCGATCTTCTGACTCAGTCCGACTATGATTCTTGCTAATCCCTTCCCTTTTTGCAGGTTCAGGACTAATCGTCGGATAATAGATCAGATAGGTTACTAGCGCTAGAAAAAAGAAACTAGATATTTTAATGATTTTTTTGAAACGTGTTTGATCCATATTCGCTTCCCTAATAAAAATATAATAATACCATTCTATCATACTTTTCTTCCACTTTTAGCAGAAATCTTACCAAAAAATGATATAATAGTGCATAATCTATCTTAAAGGAGTATAGGATGAAGAAGCTAGAGAATTTCTCTTGGCAAATGTGGCAAATTTATGCTTTAGCAGCGCTGGTCGTTTTTATTGTCGGTGGTGCTTGTTCTTTCTTTTTTGTAAAAGAAGCTACTTATGTAGTTAAAGAACGAAATTATGTTTATAAAGGGAAGAATCTGCGTTTAACGAATTATGTAACAATTGGAGAGAATGAGCCTGAATTTCCTATGATAGCCCTCTCTTTTAAGGAAGACGATAATGAACGGGGCTCATCTATTTTTGCCGTAGGTCGGAAATATCTAGCAGTTCAAGATTCCAAGCAATATGATGGCACACTGAAAAAGAAGGATAAGGAAGAATACTTCCGAATTCGTTATTACCAACTAGGACAAGAAAAAGGAGAAGGTCAAACGATTGATGCCTTAAAGCTTGTTCAAGATATGGGATATGTATCTATAAATGGCGAATTAGATAATCAGATGTATTCTGATGGAAAAGATGACTATGTAAAAATCCAGATAGACTACGATAACGAAATTTATATCAATCTGACTAATAAAAAGGCAACAAAAAAACGCCCCAAAGAGACGATCCGATTCGGCTATGGAGGAATCTATCGTGCACTCTCAGATCCATCATTTATTACTGAGGCATACAGTGATGACGAGAGTAATATACATAGTTACGGACCTTGGTTTAAGTATGAAAAAGAAGATAAAGACTCAATTTCAACTGGCAATTCTTCCGACAAGAATCATAGTAGCAGTAATGTTAAAACGGAGGATAACATAACACTTGCAACACTTAAGAAGTATGGTTATTTATTAGTTTTAAAAGAAAATATGACCTTAGATGATAGTGAAACTCTGACAAAGATTTTATATCCTGATGCCTCCTATTTTCACTGGACCATTAGGAGCAGATATACAAAAACTGGCCGGGAAGAGTATGTAGAAACAGATCAAGAGTTCAAGCAAGTAATCAAGGAGGATGCTATTGAAAAAGATATTGAAGATTAATTCTGACAAGTGGAAAAGTATACTTGTCCTTGTGTGCTTTCTAGCACTCTTGTTCCTGTTTTTCTATAAGAATCTAGAGGCCAATCTCAAGGGTTTTTATGCTAATCGGAATTTCCCTGGAGAGATTAAGATTACAGGCTTCTCCTGGGCTGAAGAAAGAACTGGCATTGATGTTAATTTTACTTATACTGAAAAAATTAACGGCAAGAACATTTCTCTGCCCTTGAAAAAATCCGTACGCTTTAAACAATTAGTCATGCCTTATTATGATAAAATAGATTTATCTGATAGATACAACCCTATATCTGAGTTAGGGACGGCTTATGATGAATCTATCAGAGTTTATTTACCAATGATTGAAAAAATCCTGGAAATCAATCCCGAACGGACCAAGTTGGAAGAGTCTTTAACAAGAAAATTAAATCAAGCTCCAGATCTAAGTGGAGCATCAGCTAAGTTAAGAAGCACCCTATCTGATCAAGCTAATTTTGTTAGAGGTGAAACTTGGTATAGCGATCGCATTGAAAATGCTACTAAAAATAAACATTCTATCCTCGAGGAATTGTACGATTTTTCATTAAATCATGCCTTGTCGCAAGGAGCTGTCTATGTCCAAATTATCTTGCCCAAAGGAGTCGACAGAGAAGATATCCACCTAAGAGACCAAATCCAACAGTTGTTAGAACAATTAAGCCTGCCAGATGGAGCCTACGTCTTAGGGACGATTGATGAAGCAAGAGGTGATTTTGTCGTAGTTGAGCAAGGAAAAATTAGAGAAAGGAGATAGGGATGTCAGAGAATAAAGAAAGGGTTAAAGTAAGTTTCCCTTGGCAAATCGGATTATTAGTTGCACTTTACTTAGTTATTGCTAGCATGCCTTTTTTACACGATAAAACATCACAATTTTATCTATTCCAAAATAACAATCCTATTTTTGGTGGAAAAGAATTTGCAGATCTGAACAATTCCTATTTTAAGAATTCCTTTATTTTTCTATCTGTTCTTCCTGCCCTAGCCGTTTTATTGAAATTCATTTTAAAAAACAAAGGCTATCCTTTTCTAGCAAGTTTACAATCTTTTCTATTTTTTATAGCTAGTTTTGTCTTAATGGTTTACACAATGTTCTCCATCACCATACAAAGAGATATTTATAAGCTTGATTGGGGATATTACTTCTGCCAAATAATTTTTCTAATTTTTATCTTTAATGATCTAAGCTTTCTAAGAGCATGGGTAAAAAAGATACCATCAACTTAATTGCAAAGAATAAAAGAAAAAGAACCATTTATGAACCGTATAGAAAGCTATATTCAGTTCATAAGTGGTTTTTTGATGGTCACACCTAGCTTCTCTTAGAAATTGTTTACTGACCTCTTTTTTATTTGCTTCGGAAATATTTCCAATAAAGAGAGTAGGGAATGGGCAAACTGAGAATCAACCAAAAGCGGTTGACAACAATGTCCGCCTTTCCTGCACTGTTAAAATGAATGGGAACCCGCTCTGGCATCAGGCAGATAATCAGAAATAAGATTACTGCCAAGAGAAACAAAACGAATAAATCTTTCTTTTTCATTAGCCATGGACCTCCTTAAAATATCCCTGCTTTATTAAATGCCTATAAAGGACGACTGCCAAAAGCAAAAGTCCAAGAGCTGAGATTCGCAACGAAATCTCCAAGTCCATACCAAATAGTAAGGATAAGCAAAGAGGGAACACAAGAACCAAGATGCCAATTCCTCCAGACAAGATAGCTGAAAAACTTTGCTTAATAACAATCATTTCATTGTCCCAGATGAACTTAGGAAAATGAAAATTGACCACAAGTCCCTGAAGAGCTGTAAATAGAGAATAAGCCAGTGAAATAAGGACCAAGTCCACTACTTGCAAGACTCCTAGCGAGAAACGCCAGGCCAGAACAGGCAAGCCCAGCAACAAGGCCGCGAAATGTAAAGACACTGTCAAGGCTAGCTTTGCCATCATTATTTGCCTCATAGAAACCGGGAGTGTCTGAAGTATCCAAATCTCTTCACCCTCTAAGGAAATACTGACGGCTGCAGGATTGGAAATGCTGAGACAGCCAGCTAGTAATAAAGGTAAAAATTCTCGGCTATCGCTGAGTCCTATCGAAGAAAAGAGGACATCAGGACCCATAAAACAAAGCGAGATGGCTAAAACGATGATTAAAATGGTTCCTAGTCCACTATTGAGCATATAAAGATAGGAACTCATAAAATTCGTAATTTCCCTACTATAGAGAGCCATAAAGGGTGACTTCTGGCAACTCCTATAAGCTTTTTTTTCTGAGCTCATCCCTGTTATTATCTGATTCATTTTTAAATAATTTCTACTTAAATACCTTAGAAAAAGTCCTGTCAGCGCAAACGATATAAACATCAGCAGAAGACTTGCCCACCAAAAATGCTGAGGGTTAAAAAACAAGCTTGCCGGAGGATAGAGAGAAGTCAGCTGCTTGGTAAGCAATAGACCAACATTTTCCACTGACATTCCGGCTCTCATAGCCCACATACTGCCTGTTGACAGCCCCAAAAGCAAGAGGAGGGAAAAAAGGAAGGCAACTAGATTTTTATGAGGGGCCTTTGAGGTTATATAGGCAACGCACAAGCCAAGTAAAGATGCTAAACAGATAGGTAAAAGAGGAATAAATCCCATTAAAAGCAGATAAAGAAGCAACTCCAACAAGGACGCACTATATCCAAACCAAACGAGGCCTGCTGGGAGCATGAGAAGAATGGCAAACACACTGTTCAAAAGATAAAGAAAAGCATATTTCTCACAGACAATCTCTCTAATACTGAGTGGCAATACGATGAGCCTATCAAGTTCCTCTTGGTCAAACAAGATGCCATTTGACTGCATCAGACTGAAAAAGAAAATAATAAAACTAACCAAGGCAATCATATAGGCTGGAATCAAATTTGCCTGCCCCAACTTGACCAAACTCAAAGCCGTCAAAAGATTATAGCCTGAAAATAGCAAAACAAGCAAGAAGAGCAGACCAAGCTTAAAATACCTGCCCAATCCTCGTCCTGTCCTTAAATCATTAAGCGAAAATGTGCTGTATAATTGTACTTTTAAAAGTAAAAGAATATTAGTCATCTTCCTGTAACTCCATAAATACTTGTTCCAAACTAGATGTCCCCTTAACTTCAGAGGTCCTTCCATTAGCCACCAAACGTCCCTTTTGCAGAATTGCTACCTTATTGCAGAGTTCTTCCGCTACCTCTAAAACATGAGTGGAAAAGAAAATCGCATGCCCTTGACTGGCTAGCTCTCTCATGATCTGCTTAAAATAATATGCGCCTTTCGGATCCAAACCGACAAAAGGTTCATCTAAAATCAACAATTCTGGCTCATGCAAGAGGGCCGCTATTAGTGCCAATCGCTGCTTCATTCCATGTGAATAAGCTGATATCAACTGATCCAAAGACGTATCCAGCTCAAACATTTTAGAATACTTTTCTATAGCCGCTTGCCTTTTTTCCAAAGAAACCCTATAAACGTCTGCTACAAAATCCAAAAACTGCCTTGCTGTCAGATTTTTATAAAGGTCTGGGTTATCCGGCAGAAACGCCATCTTTTTCTTACAAAGCAAGGGTTCCTTCCTGATAGAGTGCCCACAGATATAAATCTCTCCTTTATCAAAATCATGAATCCCCACAATCGCCTTAATGGTGGATGTCTTACCTGCTCCGTTGGCGCCGATGAATCCATAAATATCCCCAGGCTCCACCATCAGACTAAGATCATTCACAGCCTTTTTACCGTTGCTATATACTTTTGTTAAATGTTCTATTTTTAACATGAATTTCTCCTTTTATTTAAACTGACATTTTGTCAGTTTTGGCGTAAAATTTTTTATAATTTAGATTAAGAGATTGAAGGCTCAAACTGACATTTTGTCAGTTGTGTTTCTAAATAAAAGGCAGAAAACTGCCGATTATTCTAAAAAATAGATTCTTCTAATCCTAAGGTTTTTTCTAATATCGCCTGGAAGCTGGTGAGATAATCCTGCAAAGTCTCTGGCTTTTCATTACTCATCTTAATATCATTTGACACAAAGACGTAGGCAGTCATGAGAAAAGAAGCCGTTTCATGTGGATATTTTAAATGAAAATCTCCGGATTTCTGTCCTTCCTCCAAGATATGAGTGAAGAAAACAATCATCCGTTCACAGAGTCTATGATAAAAGCGATCTAAAACATAGCGATTGGTCTCCAAATTGACGGTTTCCTGCAAGACTTGATTTTCCTGTGTTCTGCTTTCCTCTGGGATAAGGGTCGCCTCAATAAAGGCTCTGATTTTTTCCTTGGCCCCAACATTTGGCTGATAGCTAATCTTTTCTAGCTTTCTCAGCAAGGGCTCAGAGTTCTTTTCAATAAGACAGTAGAGAATGTCTTCCTTATCCTTAAAATGATAGTAAAGCAGACCTCGTGAGATTCCAAGCTTATCAATAATATCTTGAGTTCTAGTCTTTAGATAGCCTTTTTGGGCAAAGAGCTGTAAGGCTGCAGACATAATCTCTGCTCTCCGTACCTCTACTTCCTTGACATCACGCATGATTTCTGCCTCCTTGTGGTCAGTATAGCACCTAACTGACATTTTGTCAATGATGAAACAAAAAAACAGCAGGTCAGAGCCTGCTGTTAATCAAATTAGTCTTCATTTACGAAAGGCATCAAAGCCATTACGCGAGCGCGTTTGATAGCTGTTGTTACTTTACGTTGGTTTTTAGCTGAAGTTCCTGTTACACGACGAGGAAGGATTTTCCCACGTTCTGAAACGAAACGGCTAAGAAGCTCAGTATCTTTGTAATCAACATATTCAATTTTGTTCGCTGCGATATAATCAACTTTTTTACGGCGTTTGAATCCGCCACGACGTTGTTGAGCCATGTGTTTTCTCCTTTATATTATAGTTCTAGTTTGTCCAATTAAAATGGCAGATCATCATCCGAGATATCCATTGGATTTGAGTTACCAAATGGATTCTCATCACGAGAAAAGTTCGGTACTTGGTGAGACGAGTCAGCGCCTCCGAAGCTTGGTGCTGCATTACCGCCAAAGTTATTTGGAGTATAACCTCCAGACTGGCCTTCACGGCTTGTACGACTTTCCAATAGTTGGAAGTTATCTGCAACGACCTCAGTGACGTAGACACGTTGACCTTGCTGATTTTCATAATTACGAGTCTGAATACGACCTGTAATTCCGACTAGAGCACCTTTTTTAGCCCAATTAGCAAGATTTTCTGCCTGCTGACGCCAAATGACAACATTGATAAAGTCTGCTTCTCTTTCACCATTATGGTTTTTAAAATTACGATTAACAGCTAATGTAAATGTTGCAACCGCTTGGTTTTGCGGAGTATAGCGAAGTTCAGCATCGCGGGTCATGCGACCTACAAGTACAACATTATTTATCATGAATCTACCTTCTTAATTAAGCGTCAAGTTTGACGATCATGTGACGAAGAATGTCAGCGTTGATTTTTGAAAGACGGTCAAACTCTTTAAGAGCTGCATCGTCGTTTGCTTCAACGTTAACGATGTGGTAAAGTCCTTCACGGAAATCTTGGATTTCGTATGCAAGACGACGTTTTTCCCAATCTTTTGATTCAACAACAGTTGCACCGTTGTCGGTCAAGATAGAGTCAAAGCGTGCTACCAAAGCGTTTTTAGCTTCTTCTTCAATGTTTGGACGAATAATATAAAGAATTTCGTATTTAGCCATTGATTTTTCCTCCTTTTGGTCTAATGACCCCAAGACTTTGCAAGGGGTAAGTGAGGTTTTCTCACGAATAACTATTATACTAGATTCTCCATGAAATAGCAAGAGAATTCTTTAAAACTTCATGAACGAGATATTCTGATACTGCTCAAGTATTTGACGGCCCTGTTCCTTTCCGATATAATAGGACTAGTTTGACTGATGAGGAGTTTTTTATGTCTGATTTTGAAAAATTGCAAGAGACTGTTTACCAACTATTAAAATTGGTTGGGGAAAATCCTGACCGTGAGGGGTTGCTCGATACACCAAAGCGAGTAGCTAAAATGTATCAGGAAGTATTTTCTGGACTTGGTCGAGATCCTAAGGATGAATTTACTGCTGTATTTTCGGAAGGTCATGAAGAAGTCGTTCTTGTAAAAGATATTCCATTTCATTCTATGTGTGAACATCATCTCTTACCTTTTTATGGTGTTGCTCATGTCGCCTACCTACCAAGCAATGGCAAAGTCACCGGGCTGAGCAAATTAGCCCGTGCAGTTGAAGTGGCTAGCAAACGTCCTCAACTACAAGAACGCCTTACTGCCCAAATTGCAACGGCCTTAGATGAAGCTTTGTCACCCGAGGGTGTATTTGTCATGGTTGAAGCTGAACATATGTGCATGACTATGCGAGGAATCAAAAAACCTGGTAGTAAGACTGTCACGACTGTTGCAAAAGGAATTTACAAAGAAAATGTTCATCAGAGACAGGAAATCTTGTCCATGATTCATCACGACTAATTCCCTCTTATCACTCAACACATTATGCTCACCTTAGAAAGAAGTTTATGAAGAAAAAATTAGTATTTCTCCTATTTCTGGCTCTAATCTGTATTGGAATCGAGTACGAAACAAAGACCTATACTCTAGGCGAATTATCCGGCAAAGCATACGGCATTATTGGACTGGCTGCCTTATTAGCCTTGCTTTATATCGTTCCAGCTAGCTTAATCATTTTACACGTTCAAAAAAAATGGAAGACTCCACTTGCCAGCTTAATCATCGCCTTCTTGGGCGGGCTATTCATCGCGGGATGGACTTCTGGTCTTGCCAACACTTATATCCATGACGGTGTTTCTACTTTATCTATTTCTTTTATTAATGATTTAGAAAGTGCTATCGTAGCGCCACTTGTCGAAGAGCCTCTCAAATTGATCGGTGTAGCCTTTGCTCTCTACTTAGTTCCTGTAAAAAACTTGAAGTCTATCTTACTTCTAGGAATTGTAGCGGGATTTGGTTTCCAAATCAGTGAGGACTTCTCTTATATCTTATCTGATATGTCAGAAGGCTTCTCTTTCGCTATCTCAGGAATTTTGGGACGCGTGGTTGGCTCAATCGCCTCACATTGGCTCTACACAGGCTTGACTGCTTTCGGCTTGACCTTGATGATTCGCTATCGCAAAAAGAATGCTAGCAACTTCAAAACAGGACTTATCTACTTCCTAGCGGCTTTTATCCTACATTTTATCTGGAACTCACCGTTTTCAGCTATTGAAACCGAAATACCGCTTGTAAGACCCATCCTATCTGCCCTAGCTATTTTTACCTTCTTCTTAGCCTACCAAACAGCTACGCGATTGGATAATGATCAGCCAAGTTTACATTTTTAAACACTTACATAGTTAAAAGAACTGCCCCAAGACAGAACAATCTATCTTAGAGCAGTTCTTTTTTTATAGGCCACAGACTATGAGTCTATCAAGAACTAATCTATCACTGTGAACTTGATATGAGAGTAGTCCTTTTCTAAATCCTTGCCCGTCATAAAGGCCGCAGCTTCCTTCTTTACTTTTACTAGGTCGATTCCCTGGTCTTGAGCACCAAAAACGCAGCCACAATAGCACTGGCGATAAATATCATATTCCTCGCACATCTCCACGGAGCGTTTATAACCTTGATTTTTCTTAAAATCACTCGGCAAATAATGAGTCGCATAGACCTTTTGCACCTCAATACCGACACTATTAATGGTCTGAGAATTTTTATGAGGACTAATCGTCAATGCGCTTCCAAAATAATCAAAACCAAGTTCTACCGCTACCTCAGCAGTTTTATCTAAACGATAGTCATAGCAAACCTTGCAACGATCGCCTCCTTCAGGTTCATCCTCCAAACCATGAACTTTTCGGAAAAATTCCTGAGGTGCATAAGGGGCTTCTAAATACTGAACTGTGTAGCCTGTTTTCTCATTGAAGTCACTGACAAACTTTTGAGTCACATAAGCTCGTCTCTGATACTCCGCCTTAGGATGAATATTGGAGTTGGCAAAGTAAATTGTTACATCCGCATATTGACTGAGATATTCTAGGGTATAGGTCGAGCAAGGGGCACAACAAGTATGCATAAGAATGGTCGGGCGTTTCTGATCCTTTTCCCAATCCTGAACCATTTTCTGCATGACACGGTCATAGTTAATCTTCTGATTGGGATTCATCTTGCTCAGAATTTCTTCTACATCAATCATAAGCCGCTCCTTTAGTTTCTCATTCTATTTTACCATAGAAAATTGACTCAAACAATCTTGATTAAAATGATTCTAGAATAAAAAGACTGAGATTTTCATCTCAGTCCTCACTATCTTTTTGTATTACATCATGCCGCCCATCATGCTTGGATCCATGGCTGGTGCTGGACTAGCTGGCTCTGGTTGATTCGCTACTACTGCTTCGGTTGTCAAGATCAAGCTAGCAACAGAAGCCGCATTTTGCAAGGCTGAACGAGTCACCTTAACTGGGTCAATGATTCCAGCTTCAATCATGTTAACCCATTCGCCAGTTGCTGCATTGAAACCTGTACCAGCTTCAGAGTTTTTCAGACGGTCGATGACAATTGAACCTTCAAAGCCTGCATTGAAAGCGATTTGACGGACAGGCTCTTCTAAGGCACGGAGAACAATATTACGACCTGTCGCTTCATCTCCTGTTAATTCGAGACCAGCAACTGCATCTAAAACGCTAACAAAGGCTGTACCACCACCGGATACGATTCCTTCTTCTACTGCGGCACGGGTTGCATTAAGGGCATCTTCGATGCGGAGTTTCATTTCCTTGAGTTCTGTTTCTGTGGCAGCTCCAACCTTAATCACAGCTACACCACCAGACAATTTAGCCAGACGCTCTTGAAGTTTTTCCTTGTCAAATTCTGAAGTTGCACTTTCAATTTGAGATTTGATAACAGCTACACGGTTAGCAATAGCTTCAGGATTTCCAGAACCTTCTACAATTACAGTACTGTCCTTGTCAACAGTGACTTTAGATGCTTGTCCAAGTGCTTCAATGGTCGCATCCTTGAGTTCCAATCCGAGATCTTCTGTAATGACTGTTCCACCTGTCAAGATGGCAATATCTTCCAACATAGCCTTACGACGATCACCAAAGCCTGGTGCTTTGACAGCTACAACGTTGAAAGTCCCACGAATCTTGTTAAGAACAAGCGTTGGCAGAGCTTCGCCATCTACATCATCTGCAATGATCAAAAGCGGACGGTTGGTTTTCAAGATGCTTTCCAACAATGGCAGAATTTCTTGAATGTTAGAAATTTTCTTGTCTGTAATCAAAATATAAGGGTTGTCCAGATCAGCTACCATTTTTTCACTGTCTGTTACCATGTATTGAGACAGATAACCACGGTCAAACTGCATTCCTTCTACGACATCCAGCTCAGTTTCCATCCCTTTGGACTCTTCGATAGTGATAACCCCGTCGTTGCCAACTTTTTCCATAGCCTCAGAAATGTATTCACCAACTTTCTCGCTACGAGAAGAAACAGCAGCAACCTGAGCAATCGCTTCTTTGTTAGAAACTGGAATAGCAGTTTCTTTTAGAGCTTCAACAGCTGTTGCAACGGCTGCTTCAATCCCACGACGGATACCGATTGGATTGGCACCGGCAGTTACGTTTTTGATTCCTTCGCGAACGATAGCCTGCGTTAAAACAGTTGCTGTTGTTGTTCCGTCACCTGCGATATCGTTGGTTTTGGAAGCAACTTCTGAAACCAATTTAGCGCCCATGTTTTCAAAATGATCTTCCAATTCAATTTCTTTAGCGATGGTCACACCGTCATTGGTGATAAGGGGAGAACCAAAAGATTTTTCCAAAACAACATTGCGACCTTTAGGTCCCAAGGTTACTTTGACTGTATCCGCTAAAATATCGACTCCTCGTACCATTGCACTTCTTGCATCTGCTGAAAATTTAATGTCTTTTGCCATTTTTTATCCCTCTTTTCTAATCTTACTCAACTATTGCTAGAATATTGGCTTCGCTGACTAGAAGGTAGGTTTCTTCACCGTCTTTCACTTCTACTCCTGCGTGACTTTCAACGAGAACCTTGTCTCCAGCTTTGACAGATGGTGCTACCAATTCACCGGTCAAGGTACGAACTCCTTGGCCAACTGCTATAACTGCGGCTGTCTTAGTCGCTGCATGACTGTTACCAGCGATAACAAAACCGCCAACTTTCTCTTCTTTTTCTTCTATTTTTAGGACCACTCGGTCACCTAATGGTTTTAACATAGTATCCCTCCTGAGATTGAATTTTAGCACTCTCTTATACCGAGTGCTAATCTATAGTTATTATTTTATCACTTGGTCAAAAATAGTCAAGAAAAAAATACTATTTTTTCTTTAAAGAATTTAAAAAAACTGATTGGAAAAACCAATCAGTCTTTTTGTCTTACCCTAAGACTAGAGCATCATCATTCAGTACTTGACCACTGTTTTTATGGAAGAGATCCATGAGCTGGGCTACCGTCAGATTTTCCTTTTCTTCACCCTTAACATCCACGACAATCTTCCCATGGAAGAGCATGATCAAGCGATTACCATACTCAATGGCGTGTTCCATATTATGAGTGACCATGAGGGTTGTTAGCTTTTGCTCCTCTACTACTTTTTTCGTTAAGTTCATCACCATATCACTTGTTTTTGGATCAAGAGCTGCGGTATGTTCGTCCAGCAAGAGAACCTTAGGCCGAACCAGAGTCGCCATCGAAAGAGTCAAAGCCTGTCTTTGACCGCCAGATAAGAAATTAGCATCCGTCTTCATTCTATTTTCAAGACCTAGGCCAAGATGTTCCAGTGCGCCCTTAAAGATTTGGCGTTCTTCTTCCGTAATCGAGCGTTTGAAAAAGCTCCGCTTCTTCCCACGACGGTAGGCAATGGCCATGTTTTCTTCTATCGTTAAATTGGTGGCTGTCCCCATCCGCGGGTCTTGAAAAACACGACTAATACTTTTCGATCGATCAGCTACTGAAAATTTTCTGATAGACTGACCATCAAGCAAGATATCTCCATCATCAATCTCTACGACACCTGCAATAGAGTTCATCAAGGTTGATTTCCCTGCTCCATTCCCACCAATTACGGAAATAAAGTCTCCCTGTTCGATTTCGAGATCCAAGCCTCGGAGAACAGGATTCTCATTGATTGTTCCTTTTTCAAAGGTCTTATGAATATTTGTTAATGTTAATAAAGGCATTAGCTGTCACCTCCTGGTGTTAAGGTTTTGTTTGCTTTAATTTGCAATTTCTGACGAATTTCTGGGACATAAAGAATGAGAGCAAGAAGAATAGCTGAAGCTAATTTAAGCATTTGAGCATCCACATTCATAGCCAGAATAACTACTAGAACTAAGCGATATAAGATGGATCCGACCACAATGGACCAGAGACGTTTTCCAAGTGGAAGGTATTTAACGATGACTTCGGCCAAGATAATCGATGCCAAGCCATTTACAATAGTTCCTGTTCCCATATTCATATCCGCGTAGCCATTATTTTGAGCTAAAAGGGAACCAGCAAGAGCGATTAGACCATTTGAAAGCATATAACCTAAAATTTTGATACGGTCAACTTTAATTCCATTGGCTGCACCCATAGTCAAATTATCTCCGGTCGCCCGCAAAGCTAAGCCAAGCTGGGTATTGAGTAGGACAATTAAAAGTAAGATAACAAAGGCAACGAAAGCAAGCCCTAATACAATGACAGAAGCAGTCTTGGATAGACTAAGTAAACTTGTCATCATAGTTACCAGGGTCTTTTGCCCAGAAAGAGAAAGATTAGAACTTCCTAGTACAAGTAAGTTAACAGAGTAAAGGGCAGTCAGGGTGATAATCCCAGTCAGAAGAGCTGGAATCTTCATCTTGGTATGTAGAAAACCAGACACTGCCCCCGCCAGCATTCCAGCAATGAAACCGCCAATGGTGGCTAGAAGAGGATTCAGGCCTTTCATAATCAAAATGGCTGTAGTTGCTGCACCAAGTGGGAAGGATCCTTCTGCAGTCAGGTCTGCAATATCTAAAATCCGGAAGGTAATGAAGACTCCAATAGCCATAATGGACCAGAGCAAACCTTGAGATAGAGCAGAGAGTACAATATCTAGAAGACCACCAGATGAATCAGACGGCTTAGATTTAGAAAGAGAATTCACTTTCGGATTTGCAGTATTTTTAGTAGAAGAGCTTTTCTGAGTTGTTTTTTTCGCTTGAGCATTTGCCTGCTCCTCTTGCTCAATGGCGCTGATGTCGATTCCTAGAAGCTGAGCCATTTCTTTATTAGCGACTGCCTTTAGCGTCTCAGGATCTTCGGCTGAAATATCATCGACCTTTTCTCCATTCATAATTCGAATAGCCATTTTAGCAGTTTGACGACCCAAAGCTTCAAAATCAGCACCGTAGGTGAAGAGCACCCCATCATCTACCACGTCAACAGAACCACCCACTACTGGCACCTTCATTTCTTTAGATAAGTCTGTCACCAAGGTGATCGCTGAAACGATGGTATTATCAGCGGGGATAAAGAGGGCTTCCGTCTGACTCATCAGGCTTTTTGTAGTATCTTGCACATCATTAGTGGAGGAAATCCCCTTGACAACTGTCTCAATACCAGCTTCTTTAAATGCTACTTCTGCCTCTTGCACCTGAATCTCTGAATTTCGTTCATTAGTCGTATACATAATCCCAACTTTTTTCAGATTGGGCATGACTTTTTTCAGTAGAGCCACTTGTTTCTTTGCAGAAACTCGGTCACTGGTACCAGTTGCTAGACCGCCAACCTTGTCCATAGACTTCACAAGCTTTGCAGAGACAGGATCTGTAATCGCCGTAAAGAGAATAGGGGTATCAGTCGATAGATTGACTAATGATTGGGCTGCTGGTGTTGCAATCCCTAGAACCAAGTCATTCTTAGAAAGTAGACTCGTAGAAATCGTTTGGAGATTGGACTGATCCCCTTGGGCATTCTGGTAGTCAATCTTGATATTCTTACCATCAATATACCCTTGGTCTTTCAACTCATTCTCAAAGCCTTTTCGAGCAGCTGTCAGGGACTCATGCTCCACATATTGAAGAATCCCGATGTGGACCTGTTTTTCCGACTTCTTTGAAGAACTGCATCCTGCTACAAGAAGTAAGGCCATCGCCAAACTAACCAAGGAAAGTAGTGTTTTTTTCATATCATGCTCCTTAATTTTTTTCAAAAACAAAAAGCCAATTAGATTTTATTCTAACTGGCTTTTAAGTGCTGATATAGATGAAATCAATCATCCACTTTAATCCAGTCAGTTAGAAAAGATATCTAATCAGCTGGATTCATCATAAAATGCTTTAGCTTCATAGATACAAACGGGGAACGTTTGTATCCTTTTGGCTACAAACGTCTATCTAAAGAAACTAAAGTAAAAGTAGGTATTTAAATTAATTGTCTGTGATGACGTTTGTTTAACCATTTTATTTCTCCTTGTTTTTATTGTTTAATACTATACCCTTAATTTCATACAATGTCAAGACTTTTTTAGAAAATTTCTGAAAATTTTTAATAATCAACCCCCGATAATCTTTTATCAGGGGCATCTAGCTTAATATTTTATTTGAATTTTAGCTTCAAAATCATCAATGACTTTTTGAAGATTGAGTCGGCCTTTGTAGATACCATAACCAAATACTAACATGGCAAGAATGCCTATCACTGCTAGGATAATTCCAACAATGAAAAGAATCATATTGGTTTGGCGGAAGAAATAAATCAGAACAAGACCGATACTCGCAATGGTAAAGAAGAGACTAAACCAACGTCCTAGATTTTCAATCATATGTTTTTGATAGTGAATTTCTGTTTCATACCCTTGAATCAATTCTTGTTCTGTCATGATTTCTCCTTTTAATATTTCAAACCTGGATTAAAGAAGCCAAGTAATACACCAATAAATGCAACAACTACAAGAAGCAGCATCACTTTGATTGGAGATAGATTTTTCTTAGCCATCAACCACCAGCAAAAGACGATAAATAATGCAGTCAAAAGTCCTGGATAAACTCCGTCCAATTGATCTTGCAGAACCAAGAATGCTTTTCCGGATGAGTCTTTTAATTGGAAAGCTGTTTTAACAGGCACCCAAGTAGCTGCTACCGCACCAATAACCATACCACCAATGATAGATACAGATTTACGGATAGCTTGTCCTTGAGGACCAACAAGAAATTCAACCGCTTTGTCGCCCAGTTCGTATCCTTTAAAATAGGCAAATTTCATACCGAAGTAAGCTAGCAAGTTCCAGACAACGATGTAGAAGATAGCACCTAGTGGAGATCCTCCATTTGACAAACCAAGGGCTATCCCCAAGATAATCGGGATCAGGGTCCCAACAATCAGTGAGTCCCCAATACCTGCAACAGGTCCCATCAAACCAGCACGAAGTCCATTGATTGTTTCATCATCCACTCCGTCAGCACCATTTGCACGCGCTTCTTCGAGCCCTGCTGTAATCCCGACAATCAAGGCACCTAGCTGAGGTTCAGTATTGAAGAAGGCTGTATAAGTATGCATTGCCTTTGCTTGATCTTCTTTTTTCGAATAAAGTTCTTCCACAATTGGTAGCATAGACGCAAGATAACCAAAAGTCTGCATGTGCTCTTGTGAGAAGCAAGTCAAGTTACCATAGTACCAATGATGGAAAGATTTTCCTAATGTTTTTTTCGTTAATTTTGCCATTTTAGATATCCTCCTCATCATCGTCATCAATCACGCCTGTACTTGCTACTGCTTGAGCTCTGACGTTTTTAGCCATTTGAATTTCATAGAATAGAACAGCGAAAATCAATGAAATGACTGCACAAGAAACTAGATTTAATCCTAGAGAAGCTGCAAGAGTAAAACCGACAAAGAAAGGAATAAAGTCGACAGCTTTTTCAACAATTTGTTTTAACAAAATAGCGATTCCGACACATGGAAGGAGAGAGCCCACTGTAAAGAGGGTTTTCATTGGAATTCCATCCAAAGGAAGGGCTGATTTCAAAGCTGTAACTGCATCTGCCCCTAATTTACACATGATTAGAGTTGGCAAGAAGGAGAAGACAATGTGTGAAATCCATGGGAAGCCCCAGTCTACTGCGTATAAACGTTTAAATTCTCCCTTTTCAACAGCTTTCCAACCAATATGTTGCCAGAGCAAGTTCATTGTTGCTGTACCATAAAATAGAACGGTACCAACTGTCCCTACCAAAGTTCCCATTGATTTAGCCAAGTTTGCTGCATCTGAAGAATCGAGGGCTAAGCCTTGTGTCGTAATAGCTACCATCGCTAGCGGAATACCGATATAAGAAACCGCACGAACGTCTGCTGAAACTGTACCACCAGGAGTAACCAGAGCAATATAAACCAATTGCATGGCAACCCCACAGACTATACCTAGTTTAATATCTCCTAAGATAAGCCCTGAAACAAGTCCACCAACAAGCGGGCGTCCCAGAGTATAGTTACCAATTGATGTACCACCTAGACCAGGCATGGATGACAAACACGCAAACAATCCCAGCAAAGCGGCCTGTAACCAAGAAATTGTCATAATAAGCCTCCTTTAACGCTTATAGTATTATTAAAAACCAAACTTAGACTTGAAATCACTCCAGTAGCCGATGGAAACATCTGGCAATAATTGGAATTTCACCTTATAACCAGCCTTTTCAATTGCTTCAATTGCCTCTGCTTCTTCCTGAGTAATGGACTGATTGTTTCCTAATTTCGTTGCTCCTGGGCGATCATTAGCAGGCCCGACGATAATTTCTTTGACATCAGCTGGAACAAAGCCTTGGTCTACTAAAATTTCTTTCATATCAATTGGATTCTTTGTGATTAAGAAATAGCGACTATCTGAATCCAAGACCTTTTGTGATTTTTCTTTGAAAGCTTCCTTAGTCCAAACAAAAGTTTTCTTATCTGAAGCAGCTTTATAAGCCTGTTTTAACACGGCATTCCCTGCAGCTGCATCATTGACCGCAATTAAGCCATCACAAGGATATTCCTTAGCCCAGCGAGTAACTGTCTGACCGTGGATCATGCGGTCATCAATCCGTACAAATGAAATTGTCATGATAAATCTCCTTTAAGTATTTAAATATCGTCGTCATCTTCTTCGTCGCTATCCGTTGCGACTTCGAATTCTTGAAGAGCAGCTGAAGCTTCTGAAAGAATGGTCGTAGCTAGTTCTTTGCCTTCTAACATATCTTTCATCACTAGTCCTGTTAAAGCCATGGTCAGGTTTAAGCCACCTAGGACAACTGCTGTGTCTAGTTTTCCAAGTTCAGCTAAGACATTGCAGGCAGTAGTAAGAGGGCTTCCCCCAACAATATCTGCCAACACAAGAACCTGATCTTCCTCAGCTAAGCCCGCTAAAGCTTGGCGAAACTCCAAGGCAAAATCGTCTACTGACTTACCTGCTTTAAGACCAACAGCAATTACTTGATCTGTCTTGTCGCCGGCAAACATTCCTAAAGAACTTTGCACCCCTTCGGCCAAGCCACCATGGCTGACCAATACAAGATATTTCATCTTTCCTGCCTCCTTATCCTTCTACTTCTTAGCCAATTCAGACTTTAAATGATGAAGGTTTCTTTATGACTTTATTGTACAAGATATGGAACCGGTTTCATATTGTCAAATGTCACGTAAGTTAGATGACATTTGTTAGGAAGAATATGACAATTGTCATATTGGTCTAGTCAACTTTGTTTATTCTGTGATTGAAATGCAAAAAAAGAAAGCAGATTATTTTCCGCTTTCTATTTCCTTTTGAATACTAGGTAGGGCACTATCAATCTCTTGATTCTGCATCGCATTTTGAATCAGATAGTCCATCCGCTCCATCGTATGTTGATCTACTTCTAGACTGATATCAATGATAGAGCGATTCATCATGCGATCCAACCTCTCAGAAGTCAAAGAATCCAAGCCAAAATCATCTGCCTGTAGGATTGCTATAGACTTCTGACTTTTCACTACCGATGGCAAGACCGAAGTCCCTTGAGATTTCTCAAATAGAGCCTGTTGGCTTTCTTTATCCTGCGACAACAAAAGCATAAATTCCCATGCCAGTTTTTCTTGACTGGTATTAGAAGACATGGCAAAGAGCGAGGTCTTGACCTGAGTTCCCATCACCTGATTGTTGGCTGTAGGCATCGGGATACAGGTCCAAGAAAAGCTAGAATATTTGGAAACATGGTAAGGATAGGGCTTGTAGGTCCGATACTGGGCCAGACTCATAGGATAGAAGGCCACCCGTCCCTCATCAAAGTCATTAGAAGTCACCTTATAGTGCCGACTGAGCATATCTAATTTGCTCATAAAGGACAGGGCTTGGTGCATCTCTGAGCTGTCTACATTGATACCGGATTTATCGGTAAGATGGCCGCCGTAAGCTACCAGAGCCTGCTGCCAAGTGTAATCTGTTATTCCGTACTGATCCACCACACCATCGCCATTGGTATCCTTGGTTACTTTCTTGCAAATCGCATAGAAATCCGCCAGGGTCCAACCTGACTCAGGAATGCTAATCCCTTCTTTTTCAAGCAGGTCTTTATTGACACACATCATGATAGGATTGCTCTCAACTGGAAGAGCATAGCTGACTCCCTGATATCGCCCAGCTTCATAAGCCACCGGATAAAAAGCCTTTCGTTCATCATCCGTTAGGAGGGTATCCAAGGATTTAAGCGCGCCAGTCGAAGCCAACATGCTAAAGTCGTTTTCCGGTACCATAAAGAGATCCGGCTGCTCGCCTTTCAAGACTTGCTCTGCCAGCCAGTCAGCGTAATCATCCTTGGGAATCCCGCTTTCATAGACGACCTTGACATGAGGATGCGTCTTTTCAAATTTTTTAATCAGGCTGTCCAAGACCTTGTTTTCCCGGCTGTTAGGCACATCCCAGCTAGAGCCAGCATAGACCCCGATACGCAGGACTTTTTCCTGAGCTGAGGCCCAAAAGACAAAAGCCAAAGCAACAGATATAATCAGGACAACCAGTAGGGCCAAATGTCTCAGTCTCCACTTCATTTGTCGCTTTCCTTACTAAAATCTCTCTGGGTGACTCCGGTCTGCACAGCCCAGATAGCCAGCTGGGTTCGATCGCGCAAGTTGAGCTTAGCTAGGATGCCTGACAGGTAATTTCGGACTGTCCCTTCTGATAGAAAGAGCTTAGCAGCAATTTCTTTATTGGAAATCCCAAAGCCAATCTGCTGGATAATCTTCCACTCTGTCCGGCTCATATCCTCAACATTTTCCTCAGTCACCGTGATAGCAAAGTTGGACTGGGCCATCTGTGAAAAGATTTTGAAGACCTTGGTGGCAATATTGGGATTGATCATAGCTCCGCCTCGATAGACTGTCTGAATGGCTTCGTGAAGCTCTTCTGTCGAAACCCCTTTGAGAATATAACCAGACGCACCGTATTTAAGAGCGGAGAAGATAAATTCATCGTCATCAAAGGTCGTCAGAATGATAATCTTAACATCTGGATACTGCTCCTTGACAGCCTTGGTACAGAGAACACCGTCCATGACTGGCATGCGAATATCCATTAGAATCACATCTGGGCGTACCCGATGAAGCTTTTCCAGCACTTCCTTGCCGTCTCCAACTGTCCCGACCACCTCAATATCTGCGTGGGCTGACAGGATGATTTGCAGAGACTCGCGAATCAAGGCCTGATCGTCTGCAATTAAAACCTTAATCATGTCTTCCTCCTATTTTTGGGATTTCGATATGCGTGTAGAAGCCGTCCCGATTTTCAAAGTGAACGCTTCCGCCAATAATCATTAGGCGCTCCTGCATCTGCTTGAGGCCATAGCCATAGTGGAGTTCATCAAAACCAATACCATCATCCTGAATGGTCATTACATAAGCTTCTTCTTCCTCCAGTAGCTCAATACAGATGGTCTTGGCATGGCCGTGGCGGACAGAGTTGGTAATAGACTCCTGAATCACCCGAAACACAATGTCTTCCTTTGCAATATCCAAGTCAATATTATCCCATTCGTAGCGGAGATGAATCTCCAAGTTGGAGATGGCTTCATACTCACGAATAATCTTAATCAGAGCTTCCTTCAAAGTGTTGTTTTCCAGAGCTCCCGGCCGCATTTTATTGAGCGAGCCTCGGACATCACGGATACCGTCTCGAACAACGACTGAAACATTATTGAGTTGCTCCTTAGCTCGGTTGGTATCAATATCGACCAAGACCTTGACCGCATCAATACCCGCTGAAATTCCTGTCAGGGCATGGCCCAATGTATCATGAATTTCTCTGGCAATCCGCTTCCGCTCTCGGTCTTCTGCTATTTTTTCGGACAAGGCCAGATAAGAGTTCAACTCGCGATTGGCCTGAGAAGCCATGCGCAGCTCCTCCTCAATCCGGTGACGCTCCGTAATGGCCGACAAGATATAGAAGAGCAAGGAAATCATAAAGACAACAATATTGAGGGAATAGAGGAAGTTCTTACCAAAAAGTAGCAACAGCCGGACGGACTCTGGGTAAAAACGAATATAGGTATCTAGAGAAGGCAACTTGATAAAGAGCGACATAAGGTCATAGTTGGACAAGAGCAACATGCCAAAACTCAAAATGATAAAAGAAAACCAGTACTTCTTGTCTTTGGAAGAATTGAACTCCTTAGAGCCATAGAAAATATCCGCAAACACTAAGAGAAGCAAGCCATTGTAAGACGAATGCAAGACAGAAAAGATGACCAACATAAGCAGGATTTCAATAATGGTCGCCTTGTCATAGACGGACAGCTGATTAGGGTGGCGCTCGCGATAGTACATGACCAAGAGCAAGCAAGCATACAAGCTAATTGATACCCAGAAAATCAAGCTAGGAGAGCCCGGAATGGCATCCAAACGCTCCAAGAGCGAGTGACTGAAGCCCTTAGCCGCTACATAGTTGGTCGCAAAGAGATAGATAGACGCATTATAGACAATGGCAACCAGATTGATGACCATCAGGGCTATTTTGCTGTAAAATATACTTTTTTGAGGTCTCATTATTGCCACCCTGTAACTGTGTATTGACTGATATTATCCCTGTTGACTAAGTGAACTGGAATCAAGTATTGGCTGTCGTAGGATTTCCCCTCTTGCATCAGCTCAATTACCAGCGCCACCTTGCGTCCCATCTGAATGGGCGATTGGGCTACAGTCCCCTCTATATCGTTTGTTGTAGCCAAAAAGTTTTTGATATCTGGTGAGCCATCCACGCCATAAATAGAAAGCTTTCGGTTCAAGCCGTCATTTTTAATCGCCGCTAGGGCACCAATCGCTGCCCGATCATTGAGAGCCATGACCACATTAAAGTCCATTCCTTCATCTAAGGCACTTTTTACTTGAGGCATTGCTTCTTCAGTCTGTCCAAGCGTCTCTTTTTGGGAAACAATCTTGTACTGAGGTTGATTTTTTATTGTCTCTACAAAACCTCGAATACGGTCCATAGCAGAAACTGCATTTCGATGTTCTAGCAGAAGGATATTCGCAGCTGGCAAACGTTTCATCATATCTTTAGCAATTAAAACACCAGCTTGGTAATTATCTGAAACAATTGTCGTATCGACTGCCACTTCCTTGCTGACTGGCGCATCCACTACGATGATTTTAATCCCAGCTTTCTTGGCCTTTTGAAGAGAAGAAATGATACTTGGACTATTACTCTTCACCGGATTAATCACAATGACATCTACCTTTTCTCGGACGAAAAAGTCAATCTGTTGGCTCTGCTTGCCCTCATCCAGCTCAGGATCTCGAACATAGAGCCGACTCCCCTGCTGATTAGTTTTTTTCTCTAACTCCGCATTCAAGGTCTTGTAAAAGTCGTTATTCATGGTCATGTAGGTCACCCCAATCTTGACCTGTTTTGGATCCGGAAGAATCCCCTTAAAATACACAAAAGATAAAGCCAGTACAAGTAGAGCTAAGAGGGGCCACAAAGTATTTTTATAATGCATACGACTTCTTTGCTTTTCTGTTTTCACTACTATTTATACCCCCAATCTATCTAGTAGGCTACACTTATATACAGAATTATTATATTACAAAGCGAGAAAAAATCAAAATCTGCTCTAAAAAGCCAACTATCCTTTCATCGCTAAAATCAAAATTTTTCTATACTTCCAATCTAGTCTTCCCCACTAAAAGAGCTCCATGACCAAAATAGAATCATGGAGCTTCAGGTAACTGCGGAGCGGTTTTATTGACTGATTGCAGTATCACAAAAGACAAGTATCAGTTTAGTAATTTTTAATCAAATCGACTGTTGAACGATCTAACTTCTTCACAATTGCTTGTAAGAATGCCTGAGCTTGTAAGAAGTCATCCATTGCATAAAGTGTCTGATGGGAGTGGATATACCGAGCACAAACTCCGATAGTTGTAGATGGCACACCACCGTTTTGGAGATGGGCTGCACCAGCATCTGTTCCACCTTTTGCACAATAGTATTGGTACTTGATACCAGCTTCTTCAGCCGTAGTAAGCAGGAAGTCTTTCATATTAGGCAGCATGAGATGACCAGGGTCGAAGAAACGAATCAGTGTTCCGTCACCAATAGCACCTTGACCACCATATACATCACCAGCTGGAGAACAGTCTACAGCAAAGAATAATTCAGGCTCAAATTTAGTTGTTGAGGCGTGAGCTCCACGCAAACCAACCTCTTCTTGGACATTAGCACCGACATATAGCTCATTGCCTAAAGATTGTCCTGATAAAGCCTGAGCCAATTCACTGACCATGAGAACCCCGTAACGATTATCCCAAGATTTGGAAATAACATTTTTACCATTAGCTGTTAAAATAGCTGAGCTATCTGGCACAATAGCATCTCCTGGACGAATTCCGAAACTTTCTGCTTCTTCCTTATTGGCAAATCCACCGTCGAAAACAATATCGCTGACTTGTGGCAGGGTTGGTGTCCCACCAGCTCCACGTAGGAAGTGAGGTGGAACAGAGCCAGAAATCACTGGAATTTCCCGACCTTCTCTAGTAAACAATTTGAAGCGCTGACTGCTGACCACAAGAGGATTCCAGCCACCGATTTCAACTACACGAAAAGTACCGTCTGCTTTAATCTCACTGACCAAGAAACCAACTTCATCCATATGAGAGGCCACTAAAACTCGAGGCGCATCTGCTAAGTTTGAATGCTTGATACCAAAGAGGCCACCCAAGCCATCCGTCACCATTTCATCCACATGCGGAGTCATTTTCTCCCGCAAATAAGTCCTTACAGGACCTTCATGAGCTGAGATTGCAGAAATCTCAGTTACTTCTTTGATTTTTGAAAATAAGTCTGTCATATTTACCTTCTTTCTGCCCCCTATTTTATCACTTTTTGGGAAAGATAGGTAGCAAAAGCCTAACTCTCTACAGGAGAAATATCCAAGTAAAAAAATTTCAGTTAAGTCCTCTCGCTTGTCAATTTCTCCTTTTCTATCTTGGCCATTGTTCCCCCTTCTTTTTTGTGTTAAAATATTGTCATGAAAGCTAAAAAAATCATTTTAACAACAGCTGCTCTTCTTGGAGCAGGAAGTCTTGCCTTGGGCGCTCGAAAAGTCGTCAAAGAACAACAGCTAGCCAAAAAGAGAGAAGAGATTATTAACCTAGTCCGCAGCTTCTTTGCTAGTCAAGGACAGATTGCCACTGTCTATGTGCAACTCTATGAGTCCAACGAAGATAAACTGGTTGGTGGAGTAGTCCTTGAAGATGACCGCCACTTTACCTTTGTCTACGAAAACGGCCAGCTAAGTTATGAGGAAAAATGATGATTATTCCTGAAAATATAGAAGAATTGGCAACTTACGTCCAATCAGAGGGTAAGACTGTCTTCTTTTTCACAGCAGACTGGTGTGGAGACTGTCGTTTCATCCAGCCCTCCCTACCAGAGATTGAGGCAAGGAATCCAAATTTTACCTTCATCCAAGTAGACCGCGATGCTTATCTTGATCTTGCTAAACGCTGGGATGTCTATGGGATTCCTAGTCTGGTTGTACTGGAAAAAGGACACGAAATAGGTCGGCTAGTCAATCGTAATCGAAAAACCAAGTCTGAAATCAATGATTTTTTAGCGTCATTAAACTAATCAAATGGAGAAAAGAATGATTTTTACTTATAACAAAGAATTTGTTGGCGATGTTTTGATGGTGATTGTTGCCAACAACGAAGATGCAAAACTTTCTGTTGAACGCAAAGGAAATGTTGCTCGTATTTTCCGACAAGATACAGCCGAAACCGTAGCTTGGAACATTTTCCAAGTATCAGATATTCTTAATATCCAACAAAACGGTCAAATCTTCCTTACTGACGAAGAGGTTGCCTTGCTCAACCAAGAGTTGGCTAAAGAAGGCTTCTCTGAAACTCTGATCAATGATCTCCAACCGAAATTTGTCGTCGGAGAAATCGTCGAAATGATTGCACATCCAGATAGTGACCATCTCAACATCTGTCAAGTACAGGTCGCAGCAGATAAGACTCTTCAAATCGTAGCCGGTGCCCCCAATGCTCGAGTAGGTCTCAAAACAATCGTTGCCCTTCCTGGCGCTATGATGCCTAAGGGAAACCTTATCTTTCCTGGTGAACTACGGGGTGAGAAAAGTTTTGGTATGATGTGCAGTCCACGTGAATTGCAACTACCAAACGCTCCTCAAAAACGTGGCATTATCGAATTAGCCGACTCTGAAGTCGTCGGAACTGCGTTTGATCCAGCAAAACATTGGCAAGGGTAAAAAAATCGTGAAAATCACGATTTTTTTCTTTCTCTTACGAATAAATAAGTAGGAGGAAATTATATGTACAATAAAGTCATTATTATCGGTCGTTTGACGGCCACACCAGAATTGCACAAAACTAGCAATGAAAAATCTGTCACACGCGCAACAATTGCTGTTAACCGTCGTTTTAAGGACCAAAATGGTGAACGTGAAGCAGACTTTATCAATATTGTCCTTTGGGGCAAATTGGCTGAGACTCTGGCTAGTTATGCCAGCAAAGGAAGCTTGATCTCTCTGGACGGCGAACTACGGACCCGTCGTTATGAAAAAGACGGTGTGACTCACTATGTTACAGAAGTCCTTGGACATGGTTTCCAGCTTCTTGAAAGTCGTGCCCAGCGGGCTATTCGTGAAAATAATTCTGGAGCCGATTTGGCTGACCTAGTCTTGGAAGAAGAGGAACTTCCTTTCTAAAACTCCCACTTTTCCTTTCTTTTCTATTAAGAACCTTGGCTGAATAGCCTTGGTTTTTTTATCGTTCTATTTAAAATTTTTTCTTCTGATCGGTTCTTTTTATTTGTCCTCAGATACTACTTTTGCTCCCAAAAATGTCTCTTTTTTGTTATAATGCTTAGCAGAGGTAAAAATGAAAATGAAAAAAATTGCTTTTGATTCTGACAAATACTTAAACCTGCAGCGCGACCATATCTTGGAGCGCATTAATCAATTTGAGGGCAAACTTTACATGGAATTCGGTGGTAAAATGCTGGAAGACTTCCATGCTGCCCGCGTCCTGCCAGGCTATGAGCCGGACAATAAAATCAGACTTCTCAAAGAACTTAAAGACCAAGTAGAGATTGTCATTGCTATCAATGCCAACAACATTGAACACTCTAAGGCGCGTGGCGATTTGGGCATTTCCTACGACCAGGAAGTGCTACGACTAATCGATACCTTTAACGAGCTAGATATTTATGTAGGCTCCGTGGTCATCACCCAGTATTCTGGCCAGCCAGCAGCTGACCTCTTCCGTAGCCAGCTGGAAAAGAATGGCATCGCATCCTACATCCACTACCCAATCAAGGGCTACCCGACCGACATGGACCATATCATCTCACCTGAAGGTATGGGGAAAAACGATTACATCAAAACCAGCCGTAATCTAGTCGTAGTGACCGCACCTGGTCCTGGTTCTGGTAAATTGGCTACTTGCCTATCCAATATGTACCACGACCAAATCAATGGCATCAAATCAGGCTACGCCAAGTTTGAGACCTTCCCAGTTTGGAATCTGCCCCTGCACCATCCAGTCAATTTAGCTTATGAGGCAGCGACGGCAGACCTGGACGATGTCAACATGATTGATCCATTCCACCTGCAGACCTACGGAAAAACCACAGTCAACTACAACCGTGATATCGAAATTTTCCCAGTCCTCAAGCGTATGCTGGAGCGCATCCTAGGTAAATCACCTTATGCTTCTCCAACGGACATGGGCGTCAACATGGTCGGCTTTGCTATTGTAGATAATGATGCAGCTATCGAGGCATCTCAGCAGGAAATCATCCGTCGCTACTACCAGACGATTCTGGATTTCAAGGCGGAGCGCGTTTCTGAATCTGCTATCAAGAAAATCGAACTCTTGATGAACGACTTGGGCATCACACCGCTGGACCGTAAGGTAACAGTTATAGCACGCGATAAGGCTGAAAGCACTGGCGAGCCAGCTCTGGCCTTGGAATTGCCAAACGGTGAAATAGTAACTGGTAAAACCTCTGAACTCTTTGGCCCTACGGCTGCTGTATTGATTAATGCTATTAAGAAATTAGCCAATATTGCCAAAGAGACTAAGCTGATCGAGCCTGAGTATGTCAAGCCAATCCAAGGCCTGAAAATTAATCATCTGGGCAGCCGCAATCCGCGCCTCCACTCAAACGAAATCTTGATGGCTCTGGCAATCACAGCCATGGAAAATCAAGATGCAGCAAATGCTATGCAGCAACTCGGTAATCTCAAAGGTAGCGAGGCCCACTCCACTGTCACTCTGACTGATGAAGACAAAAACGTCCTGCGCAAACTAGGCATCCATGTGACCATGGACCCCGTTTACCAGTATGATCGACTTTATAGAAAATAAAAACAAGCTCTGTTAAAAGCTTGTTTAGAAAGCTGGCTCTGCCAGCTTTTTTTGTTAATAACACTTGGACAGGAGAAAGCGCAAGAGATAGTAAAGTCCCAAAACCAGGATAATGGTCAAGGTCAGAAACTGATTGAGACTTAAGATGATTGGGAAAACCATAGACAAAACGCTCAAGCACGCTGCCAGCAGCAAAAGGATATTAAAAAGCAAAGTGCGAGTCTTTTCGTCAATCATGCGATTGCGCTCATCAGTCACCAGAATGTAGAGCCGCTCAAAATTTTCCTCCCGTCTTAGGGCAAGATTATACCGAATAGTCATCAAAGAAAGCCCCAGCAGTATGCCGACCATGACTCCTTCCTGCTTATCATCCAGAGAATGAAAGTGGCTCCAGGCCAATCCTACCAAGATGATAAAAGTTAAGATACGTCCCACGATAACTTTCCTTTGAAGTTTTTTCCGAAATTCTTGTTTAGTTAATGTTTCCATGTCGGCCTCCTATTTTTCATACGCTTGAAAAATTTTCAAGATCACCACAATCAGGAACATTCCCACAAAAGGCAGGATTTCCTTAGGGATAAAATCGAACTGTAAATGAAGAAAGATTAAGACAAGTACTACTAAAAAACCTAGTCCCCATTTGAGCATATAAGTCCATTTCATGATTCATCCTCCTCAAAGAGAAACACTTCTTCAATCCTTAAATTGAAAAAGGATGCAATTTTATGAGCCAAAAGGAGCGAAGCATTGTAGCGGCCCTTTTCCAAAGAAATAATTGTTTGTCTAGTTACTTCTAACTTCTCAGCCAGTTCTTCCTGGCTGAGCTTTTTTCTTTTTCGTAATTCTTGAATTCGATTTTCCAAGGCCGACTCCTTTTCACAATGTAAAACAAACTTTACTTTTCAAATATAGTATAGCTCCCTTTACATCTTTTGTCAAGAAGAAAGCGGCAAAAAAGAGGCTGGGACAAAAGTCCTAGCCTCTCAATTGTCTTTGGATTGTCGAGCAAGACGCAGTGGTTGAGTGGGCTCTACTACGCTGATTCCATCAGCTTTTACAGCCCTACTCAACTGTGCGGAGGTGGGACGACGAAATCGAATTCTAACGAATTACCGATTTCTGTCCCACTCTCTTTTATCATCTTGATTGACTTCCTTTGTTATTTGCTTTCCAAAGCTACAGTCAACTCGACACAAGCTCCTCCTTGGTCTGGATTGAGCAGGGTCAGACGACCACCGTGCAAGAGAGCTACCTGCTTAGAAAAGGCTAAGCCGATGCCATGATGGGGATTAGCTGAATTGCGGCTTTGGTCACTCTGGTAAAAGAGCTGTTCTGCTCCTAGCAGCATCTCCTCTGAAAATGCAGGACCATTGTTCCAGATAGCAAAAACTAACTGGTCCTGCTGCACTGATACCGTTAGCTTGACTTCCTTTTGATCCTGGTCTGCATGTTCAAGCGCATTTAGTAAGATATTGAGCAAAGCCCGCTTGAGATAGTCCAAATGAATAGACAAGCTTAAGCTAGGATCACAATCTTCTTGGAGAGAAAAACGATGGCTTTCTTGTTTGCTGAACAGTGCCCAATCGTCCTGTAGAGAAACCAAAAAGCTCCCTAAGGAAAGCTGACTGAACTGATTAGAATCAATCTGAAAGGTCTTAGCGTAATCAATCAAAGAGCCACAATACTCTTCCATCTTGTGACTAGCCTGCAAAATCTCAGTAGCATAGTCTGCCTGTGGCTGACCCAACTGCGCCAACTCCAAGAGCTCAGCATTCCCCTTAATCACAGTTAGGGGCGTCTTCAAATCGTGCGATGTCGCTGATAGCTGTAAAATCAACTCCTGATTATGCTGCTGCTCTCTTTCTAGAAGACGAGCATTTTCTTGGTGGCTGCTCCGTAAATCGCTATAGACTTCTAGCATTTCCTCGATCCGAAAAAACTGGCTTTGATTTTCTTCTAAAAGCTTCTTGCTCTTTAGCATTTTTATTTCCCTGTCGATTTTTCGGAGCAATTTCAAAATATGATAAAAAGTAATCAGCAGCAAGCTCCCCGCCCAAAAGAACAAGGTGAAAAGAACGTGATTACTTCCTTGCGTAAATTCATAGCCTATAAGCACAAAAATCAAAACATGAAAAAAGACGACTTTTAAACTGGTTGTCCAGACTAGGCTTTTGAAATTTCGGGTTCTAATTGCCATCTATAGCCTACTCCTCTCACTGTTGCAATTGCTTGCAGCCCTTCTTGTTTGCATTTTTGGCGAATCTGATATACGTATTCTGAGATGGAGCGAAGCTGTGTTTCTGAACTTTCTGGGTAAAGCAAGGTATGCAGGCGTTCAGCTGAAAAGGTCTGCTTGGGATTGCTAGCTAGTAAATGCAGCAACTTAAACTCTCGCTCTGAAAATTTCAAGACTTTACCAAAACAGGCAACTTCATAGCGCTCAGGATAAAATTGACAAGAAGCAATTTCAGAATAGCGCTCCTCACGTCTTTCCTCCCGCCGAAGATGAGCTCTGACACGCGCCAGCAATTCTTTGGTCCCAAAAGGTTTGACAATATAGTCATCTGCACCACGAAAGAGCCCTTCCACTTTGTCCGCCTCCAACTCCTTGGCCGTCAGAAAGATGATTGGACACGAAAGATGAGGACGAATGTAAGAACACAGCTCAAAACCATTAACAGGCTCCATCATCACATCCAGCAGAATCAAGTCATATCCGACAAAATGCGTCAGCTCTAGCTCTTCTATCCGATCAAGTGTCATCACATCATAAGCATCAAGCTCTAGGACATTTTTCACCAGCTTCAAAATGCTCCAGTCATCATCAACCACCAAAATACGATACTGTCTCATGAGTTCCATTATAGCATACCTCTAGCGAACATCTCGTTTCAAGGTTAAGAATATAGCAGAGCCCCAAACCAAAGCTAACCATAACAGCTGTATTCCCAGCCCTGATAGATCTATTGAATGCTGAAGCCCTTCATACTCAAAAAGATTTAGCGTAGCCAGATCGGGCAGGTACTTTGCTTCTTTGATGAAAGTTGCCAACAAACGGCTAAGACCAATCAAGAGAGGAAAGAGCACCGACACCGGCACAACCCAAGATTGAAAGAACAAAGCGAGGCCGGCAGTTAAAAAAGCCAGAAAAAGATTACTGAGAAGACCAAAAGAGCTGTAATAAAGGAATTTCCCCAGTAAGGACCAGCTAAAGTCTAGGGCAAAACGAGCCAGCATAACAAGGAAACAGCTACTTATAATGACACTATAGAGAACCAAGAGCAGCAAGAACAGAAAAAGGATTTTCCCAGCCAACCAAGCCCTTCTATTTGATACGGTTAGAAAATTCGTTCGCATCCCAGACTTGACAAACTCTTGCGAAAAATAGAGAGAAGTGAAGATGACGATGACAGGCTGTGCCAGATAGAGGGCATGCAAAGCCTCACTCAGAGCCTTTGTCTGGCCAACTGCTGTTTGACTGTAGTCAAGATTCATCAGAAAAAAAGGAACGACTACCAGAGCCACCAAGGCGGCACCAAGAGCGAGATAGTAAGAACGGAACTTAATCCATTCACTTCTAAGCAGAGCTTTTATCATTAGTACCGCCCTCCTAAATCCGTCTTCAAAAAGCGCAGAGATGTCGCTCCACCAATGACTAGCAACCACACGCTTAGTATCCAGAGTCCTTGCAAGGGATTATTAGCATATTGAGAAGTCGGCGTTGCAACAAATAACTCTCCTGCGGGCTGTGGCAGATAAGCTCCCCAACTCGTGTGAGCAGCTAGGTAGTTTCCCAGATTATAGATCTGGGGAACGAGAAAGAGTAAGGGAAGCAACATCGTCCGCCCAAGCAATCCCAATAAAAAGGACAGGAGACCTAGCAATGCAGTAGCTAGTGCCTTCCATAAAAGATGACTCCAGGCAGCTTGATTAAGTAAAATTGGATGTAGCCCTTCCTTTCCTAAAGCCAGGTGCATGACAATATAGCTCAAATAAATGGATAACAAGCTAATGATGAGTGAAAACAAACCAAAGGTCAATATTTTACCCACGAGTAGCTTCAAACGGTTATTACAGGCCAATAGACTGGTTCGCAAACTATGAGACTGAAATTCCGTTGCTCCCAAAATTCCAGCTAAGATGACTAAAACCATACCACCCATAGAAGCGCCATTAAGACCTAGATATTCCAGTGGATCAATAGCTTCTGCCAGACCAGGAACCGTATCAGGGGTCGCATCTAAACCGATAGACAGATACTGGCGTCCCTCTAGCCAGGATACGGCAGGTACCAATAACAGCATGAAAACCATGCTTACCCTGAAAGCCTTGGTTGATTGGATTTTCAACCACTCTGAATGCAATAAGGACATCGTTTCTTTCATCTTAAACCTCCTCTGTTAAGTCGAAGAAGAGCTCTTCTAAACTATCTGTTCCTTGTAATACATCTTCTAGAGTTCCCTGTTCGATAATTTGCCCATGATGAATCAAGACTACATCATCTGTTACCATTTGTACCTCAGACAGGATATGAGAGGATAGAAGTACCGTTTTCCCTAAATCAGCCTGCTGACGGATGAACTTTCTAAACCACTTAATCCCGCTTGGATCCAGTCCATTGGTCGGCTCATCTAATATAAGAAACTGAGGATCACCCAGCAAAGCTGCTGCCAAACCCAAGCGTTGACCTTCCCCCAGAGACAGGCTTGACAAAAGGTCCTTCCTCTTATGAGCAATTCCAGTCATCTCTAAAACCTCATCGATTCGAGACTTGGAAATAGCATTACTCGCCGCAATAATTCTCAGGTGGTCATAGACCTTTCGATTTGGCAGACCGCCAATGCCGTCAAACGCTGCACCTACCGTTCTGAGCGGATAGGTCATTGACTGATAGGTTTGCCCATCAAAAGTCGCAGTCCCTGCTGTCGCCCGATCTAACCCCAACAAAATCCTCAAAGTCGAGCTTTTTCCTGCACCATTATGTCCTAGAAAAGCTGTAATGCGACCACTCCTAGCTGTAAAAGAAATATCCTTTAAAATTTGCTTGTCTCCATATTTTTTAGAAACACGATCAATTTTTACAATATGTTCCATACTGAACTCCTTTTGATTTTTCTTTAGTATACAGGGGCAAGTTCAGAGAAAGTTCAGACAACAAAAGAACTTGCCTGGCGACAAGCTTCTTTTCTCATTTTTCAACTGCATCCCAGAGCTGGCGGATGCTTTTTTTCTGCACGGGATCGACAAAGTGTGGGGCGATTTCCACCAGAGATTGCAAGACAAAAGCCCGCTCAGCCACATAAGGATGAGGAACAATCAGGCTTGGACTGTATATCTCTTCTTGTCCTATGTAAAGAATATCCAGATCAATCACGCGCGGTCCCCATTTGATCTCTCGCACGCGTCCTAAATCCGCTTCAATAGCCAAGAGCGTCTGCATCAACTCCTCAGGATTGAGCCAGGTTTCAACTTCAACAACTTGATTGAGAAACGGATCCTGCTCAACTCCACCCCAGGGCTCTGTCTCGATACGACTTGATGCCTGCAAAATTCTTATATTTTGCTCAGCCATTTTTTCCAGAGCCGCATCCAGATTGGCAACTGGGCTGCCCTGATTGCTTCCCAGAGCGATAAAAGCTTTCCGCTTTTGACGAACTAGCTTGACTGAGCATGTGTCCAAAGGTAGAGGAACAGGAGCCCAAGGTTTCTTGACCTCTAAACTGACTTTCTCAACCAGGTCATAGGATTGAAAAATCTTGCCAATCAGCTGATAAGCCAGCGTTTCAATCAAATCTTCCTTGCTTTCCTGACACCACTTAACTAGCTCCTGAGCCAGCTCACCATAGTGGATAGAAGCTGTCAGATCACCTGTTTTAGCAGCCCGAGTCATATCATAATCCAAAATCAGATCCAGCACAAAACGCTGACCCAATTCTTTTTCAGCCGCAAAAACCCCATGATAAGCATAGACTTCCAAATCTTTAATTCTTAACTGATCCATCTATTTCCTCTTTCTTTGTCAATATATAGGCTCTAACTTGAGCTAAAAAATACAAGGAGCCAGTAATCAGAAGCACCTCTTGATCCTTATGCGCATCTTGTAAATAGCTATCTACATACTGCTTCCAAGGTTGATAGGTTAGCCCCGTTTGGAAGGCTTGTCTCTTCATTTCCTCTTCAGAAACTGCTCGCTCATCCGCAAAAGATGTCAATGTGACAGATACATCTGCTTGAGCAAACAACTGCAACATCTCATCTAGTGCTTTGGTCCGAATACAGGTAAATAAAATCTTCTTATCTTTTGAAGCAAAGCGTTCTTGGAAGGAAGCTAATAGAGGACTTAAAGCATGCGGATTATGTGCCCCATCCAAAAAAATCAAAGGTTGCTCCAAAATTTTTTCCATCCTAGCTGGCCAAGCAACTGCTAGAAGTCCACGGTCGATTTCTTCTTTTGTCAGAAGAGGCAAACCCTTTTGTTGGCAATATAGATCACAAATCTCAATAGCCAAGGCCGCATTATCTGTTTGATAAGATCCTAGGAGTGATGTTTGGTAAATACTGGATTCTCTCCATTCATTTTCCAGTGAAAAGACTTCGCCAGTTTCTTCACTTCCAAGCCAGTCAACCTGATAGGACTGCCCATACAAATATGTTGGAGCCTGTTTACTTGTTGCCACGCGCAGGATAACTTCCAGGGCTTCTCTATCAATCTTACCAGTGACTATTGGAATTGAAGTCTTGATGATTCCAGCTTTCTGCTCCGCTATTTCCCCAAGAGTAGAGCCTAAAAGAGCCATATGATCCAATCCAATCGTGCTAATCGCAGTTAGATCCGGCTGACAAACATTTGTCGAGTCTAGAAGTCCGCCCATACCGACCTCAATGATCGCCACATCCACTTCTTCCTGAGCAAAATAATCATAGGCCAAGGCCGTGATAATTTCAAACTCAGTCACTCCCTTGAAAGCCGAATGATGTCCTTGATGGACAAACAAATCTTTATAAATCTGCAAGAGCTGGTTCAATTTTTGATTGGAAATAGCCTGTCCGTTTATAGCAATTTGCTCATTATAAGAAACAATATACGGAGAGGTAAAGGTTCCAACTCGTAATCCTCTTAACTGAAGAAGTTCTCGAAGAGTCGCAATCGTTGACCCCTTGCCATTGGTTCCTGCTATATGAATGACTGAAAGCTGCTTATGAGGATCTTCTCGATGAGCCAGCAGGGCTTCCATTCGTTCTAGGCCAAAGTTCGGAGTATCCGTCCGATAGTTTGCAATCCAGCTCAAATCTGGTTTTTCGTTTCTATCTATCATCTTATTTGTATTGTCCCAAGGTTAAATCTTCAGCGCGGTTAGCTAAACGAATCGCATCACCAATCTCCACCGCCATTTTATGATAAGGAATATCGTGAACTCGTAGCATTTCTACCCCTTGACTGGCCGCAATACTGGTCAAATGACTAGAGGCTATATCACGATTTTGGTAGCCCAAATCTGTCTTTGGATCAACCTCAATGCCTGCATCTTCCAGTATATTCACAACAAAGCGCTTGCGAGAAACGCCAAGAAAGATTGGAAAACCAGCCCGATGAATATCTTCAAGATGCTGTAACAGAATTAGGTTTTCTCGTTTAGTAAGACCAAAACCGATACCCGGATCCAGCATGAGGCTGTTCTTCTCTATTCCTGCCGCTTTTGCTCTAGACAAGGATTTATCAAAAAAGGCCCACATCAAATCTACAATTTCTGAATGCGCAAACTTTGATAATCCCTGGTCTGTGAAAACATCTTGAAAGCCAAACTTGGGAAAGATCAATGAGCTAGCATGATGAGGTCGAGCCATAACCGGATTGAACATCAGAATAGCTCCAGCAGAAGACTCAGCCACCACTTGCACCATTCCTTCATCACCTAAAAATCCGGTGATATCATTAATTATATCTGCACCGGCTGCTAGGGCTGCTTTTGCTACGGGCGCTTTCCAAGTATCGACTGAAATCAAGACATCACTTCGCTTACGAATAGCCTCAATCACTGGAACCACTCGTTCAATTTCTTCTTCAATCTCAATATAATGGCTACCGGGTCTCGTAGACTCCCCACCAATGTCCAACATCTGGGCACCTTCTTGAATCAGATACTGAGCTTGCTCTAAAGCAAATTCTACAGTGTTATATTTTCCACCATCTGAAAAAGAATCTGGGGTTACATTAAGAATCCCGCACAAACCTGTCTTACCGTCTGGGACTAGTTTTCGAACATCAATCTTTTTTTGAGCCATCTTATTTCTCTCACTAATTCTTAATTACTAACATTTTATCATATTTTCCTCAGAAAAAAGACGAGAAAATTTCTCGTCAAGCTTGATTATTTACAAATAACATGAGGAATATGGCAATTCCATTTCGAAGCATATGGGCCATAATAGACATTTCTAACCTTTCTGTCGTATAGGCTACATAGGCAAAGACTGCTCCCATTCCTCCATAAACGATAAAACTACCAATATTAGTCGGACCATGGAAAAGGCCAAAAAGTATCGCACCTATCACAAATCCCACCAGTTGATGCTTAGGAAAAAGTTTCTTGGGAATAAAGCCACGAAAAATGACTTCCTCTAGAACTGGAGCTCCAATCACTGTTGCGATAATCATGACAATCTGTGGGATCTCGCTCATCGCCTCTTGAATTCTCTCTTGATTACGAGGAATAAGCGAGCCCCCTTCCAATCTCATGACAACAAACCCTAAAGCACCGATGAGAATCGATAGGAAATAAGATAAGGCCAAAAGTCCCACTGAAGACCAACTAAAAAAGCTGAAATCAAATGTGAGGATTCCTTCTCTTTTAGCAAGAAAGAGCGTTAAAAGAATAATAAATAGGTACAGGATGATTATTCCACCTACACTAATTGGTGATTGTTTGTCTTCTAAATACCTCATTGCAATGAAAGGAACTTGTGTCAAGACTACTATCACCAACACAATTAAACAATATTTTAGTTTTTTTAAATAGAATCCCATTTCTTTCCCAATCTATAAAAAAGGGAGGCTAACGCCTTGCCCCCTATTATTTTTTAAAACGTTCTACATCACGCGCAATGACTAGCTCTTCGTCTGTTGGAATAACTAATACTCTGACCTTGGCTTCTGGTGTTGAGATATCCCCATATTGCCCAAAGACATTCTTTTCTGGATCAATATCACAGCCAAACCAAGAAATTCCTTCAATAACCAGTCTACGAATAGTCACAGAATTTTCGCCAATTCCTGCGGTAAAGATGATGGCATCCGCTCCATTCAAAACGGCAAGATACTGACCAATGTATTTTTGAATCCGGTCTACAAAAATGTCGTTAGCTAATTGAGCCTTGGCATCACCTGCCCGCATCGCTTCATGAATATCACGCATATCGCTTGATTTCTCGGAAACCCCCAGTAAACCAGATTCACGATTCAAAATTCGGCTGATATCTTCGGGAGTTTTAAAATCATCTGTATGTTGCATCAGATAAGGAATAATTGCAGGATCAATGTCACCAGTCCGAGTTCCCATCATGACACCACCCAGAGGTGTGAAGCCCATCGAAGTATCAACAGACAAACCTTTATCAACAGCTGTAATAGAAGCACCATTACCAATATGACAGGTGATAAGCTTCAACTCCTCAATCGGTTTGCCCAAAAGTTTAGCTGCTTCATGTGCTACATACTCATGGCTAGTACCATGTGCGCCATATTTACGTACCTTGTTTTCCGTATAATATTTCGTTGGCAATGGATAACGATAAGCTTTTTCTGGCATAGTCGTATGGAAAGAAGTATCAAACACTACCACACTTGTAATGTCAGGCAAAAGTTCCTTAAAAGCACGAATCCCTGCGGCATTTGCTGGATTATGAAGAGGGGCCAAGAGAGAAAGTTCTTCAACTTTTTGAATGACTTCTTCATCAACTAGAGCAGAATCTTTGAAATACTCACCACCCGCAACGACACGGTGGCCTACTCCTGTAATTTCATCGAAAGACGCTATGATATTAAAACGCATCAAATCGTCTAACAAAATCTTTACAGCTTGAGTGTGGTCAGTAATATCAAGCACCTGTTTTTCAGTACGACCATCAAATTTCACTGTTGAAATAGAATCTTTGAGTCCAATCCGCTCAATCAAACCTTTAGCTAATACTTTTTCTTCTGGCATCAAGTAGAGCTGCCATTTTAAACTAGAACTTCCTGCATTTATTGCGATTGTTTTAGACATAATTTACCTCTTTTAAGCGTTTTCAGTTCTCATTATACCAGAATTTTGATCAGTTTTCACTAACTTTGCGCCATTTTTGAAAACTTTCGCGAAAGCGAGTAATTTCATCATGATTTTGTAGATCTGTCAATGCATAGGCAAAAGGTTCCGCTTTTATATTTTTTTGTTTTTGCAAAACAAAAACCGTCTTAGCCTGAGAGGCTGATGCAAAAAGTTTTTCTGGCAAAGCAATCATCGCAACCAAGCTGGCATTGTCTTTGAGCCAGGATTTAAGTAAGCCGCTCTGCGGGCTGGTTAAGAGGTGATTAGGAGCTAAGAAGATAGCATAGCCATCGGCCTTCAAATACTTTAAAGCCTGCTCCATCAATAGATGATGAGCATAGGTATGCTCCGTCTGACTGGCTACCTGGTAGCGACTGGCAATCTGATCATCCGGATAGTAACCGACAGGCAGATCACTAATAATCAAGTCGCTCTCTTTTAGAACTTGAGGTCGCACTGCATCCCCTTGAGCAAAATGAGCTTTAGAACCCATCACTTCGGCAATACTGGCAGATAGGTCAATCAGTAAATCATCGATTTCTAATCCTAGATAATCAATCTCTTTCTGACTATTGTTCAGGATTGTCTCTGCAAGATTTCCGGTTCCACTTCCCATCTCAAGAAGAGTAATATCTGATGCTACCATCAGCTGGTCAATGATAAAAATCAGCAGAAAACCAATGGCATCTGGTGTAAACTGATGGTTGACTTGCAAAGGCTCTGTCTGAGCACCCTTCATCAGAATGAACTGATAGGCTCTCCGCCACTCTTCTCTGCTTAGCTTTAAGCTCTTCAAAGTTTGATGATTCTTTTTGACAATTTCTAAGTCCGTTTGCCCATCCAAATAGATACCGTTTTGCTCGATTAAGGCATCATAAAAATTAGTTGAAAGCTTGTTTTGAATGACTTGGACATTTTCTAAAAGGAGCGTATAGGCTTCTTCAATTTTTTCAAAATTCATAGTTTCCTCCGCTCCTTATCTTATCAAAATTTAATCTTTTTTGCCATTATCGTCTTTGGCTTCCTCTTTTTCACGGGCAGGCTCTGCTTCTTTCTTTTCTTCTTTTTCCAGTTCAGACTTTTTATCTTTATCCTGATCCTTATCCAACCTGACTGATGGCTCCTTGATAGCAAAGGTAAAATCGTAAGTCCGGTCAGAGATCACTACATTGACAACCAACTGGTCCTTTTCTTTCTGGTATTGACTTTGGCCTTTATTAAAAGAAAATTGTCCACTATCAGCTAGCTTCTGTTCTTTTGTCAGCAAGGCTATAGCGTAAGCTTCCTGTCTTTCTTGCTGGGCAAAAAGATTACGCTGATGAGCCGTCTGACGATTGAGATAAAACTGCAACAGCAGACTAAAAACGGCAGCCATAAGCAGGGCATAAAGCATGACTCCAGCCCTAATGTTCTTCTTCAACACGATAGATGTACTCTCTTTCTAGGCCATCTCTAAACTGCAGAAGCAAATGAACTATCTGACCTTCTTTATGTATTTGAGCAGCTTCTAGTCCATAAATCATGGGCTGATAACCACGGCCATTCGCATCTGTTTTTCTAAAATCATCGCTTTTAGACTTACCAAATGCAATCGACTTGCCATCTTGTTTGACATAGAGCCTATTTTGCTCGACTTTTTCAAAATGGCTCCGGGATAATTCTGCATCTAACTGGTCCGCAAACAAGAGCCATTCCTTGGCCTTAGTTTGCTCTTGATACTGAATCTCACTAGCTAGAAGCTTGGTCATTGCCTGGAAAACCAAGAGGCCACCACTGATGACCAAGAGGGCCACTAAGGCTTCCAGCAGGGTAAAGGCTGCTAGTTTACCTTTTTTCAACATCAATCAATTCCTCCCCCTGATGGAACACTCGAATCTGATCCTTTGTTCTCTGAATCCGAATTTCAATGCCATTTAAAGAAAGATGGTCCTGCCCTGTTTGGAGGGCCATTTGGGCCACCCGCAGGACCTCTTCTTTTTGTAAAATGACAGCTGCTTCTTTGCGTGATTGCGTGATTTGACCTAGTAGCAAACTTGCAATTACAGCAAAAACTCCCAAAGCTAGTAAGGCTTCCAGTAAGATAGTCCCTTTAATTTGTCGTTTTCTTAAATTTGCCATTTCCAATATAGAGTTGATAGGTCACCAGTCCTTCCTTGGTTTGAAACTGAACTTTACTGAGTGAAGAATTACCTCCAGCCTTATCAAAATAGATCTGTGTAGATTCAGGTGCTTGGATTCCTTTAGGAATTGGAAGACGAGCATAGCCGTTTGAAATCTCTTGGTTTGAGATTTCTAGCACCAGCTTTCTCTGAGAAGATACGCTAATCTTCTGACTTTCCTGATAAAAATGCTCAAATTCTAAAAAGAAGATCTTTGCCTGAATCTGCTCAAAAGTAGCTTGAACAGAGCTTGATAAAGCCAGCAAGATAAAACTGCTAATCATCAGGACCAAGAGGCTTTCCAAAACTGTAAAGGCCTTAATTGGCAACTGCCTGAGTCTCACTATTGTTCTTACCATAATAAGCCTTGTAAGAGTCTGCTTGCTTTTGACTAATGTTCCCAGCTGCGACTAGTTTGCTGAGGGTTGCTTGATCTCCTGTATTTTTGAGTTCATAGAGCTCAGCCTGGCTCTCAACTACCTTAACCACCGCAGCATTTCCAGTATCCGAAACAGCCTCTTTTTGCTTGGTTAGATTAGGGACGAATAAGAGCATAAGGACACTGATGATCAGAAGGACGACTAACATTTCCACCAAAGTAAAAGCTTTCACACGTAATTTTTTTAATTTGTTCATAGATGAACCTCCATATTTTGATAAAGGGGCAATAGCATTGCCGCATACAATAAGACAATCATCAAGGCTACAAAGACAAAGACTAGGGGCTGAATCAGATTCATGGTCCGATTGACCCTACCAAAAAATTCTTCCCAAGTCTTAAGAGCATAGATTTCTAGTTCGCTTCCCAGCTTAGATTTGACTTCCCCGTATTCGATGATTAGAGACAATTCCTTTTTGAAAAAAGGATACGAAGCAATTTTATCTGAAAATTCTTGACCGTTTTGTAAAGCTTGACCTAAATCTTGACCAATTTCCTGAAATAAAACCGAGCGTTGCTCTTGCATAATCTGAAAAATCTGACTGAGCTCCAAGCCTTGCCCAATCATATTGCCCCATTCACGCGCATAATAGGCGGTTAGGTAAATCCTTACAAAGGATCCAACAAAAGGCAGGCGAGCCAAGAAAGAGTATACAGGGATCCGTTTCTGGCCTTTGAAAATCAGATAAATCGCTCCTGTTAATCCAAGTAACATTAAGACGGTTAGTAGAAAAATAGTCGGCAAATGGCCAATGAGTTGAGTTGCAAAATTTTGACTGCTAAGTTGGGGTAAAAGGTAATTTCTCAAGCCCATCATAATTAATACCAAAAAGCTAAGAAGCATCATGGGATAGGTCGCTACTTCAATTAGCTTCTTTTTTACCTTAGCAAGATTATCCAGATATTCCTCTATTTTTAGCAAAGCAAGCGATAAATTCCCATGTAACTCAGCCAATGACAGCTGGGTTACTACTGCGTCAGAAAAACCAAGTCCAGCCATAATCTCTGAAAATGCTTGTCCATTAGCTAGGCCATGACGCATTTGCTGAACATAGTTTTGCTCCAAAAGAGCGCTTCGTCCTAAAAAATCCACAGTCTCAGCCAAATGAAAACCACTAGAGAATAAATTATTAAACAGTTCAATGACCTGCTTTTGCTTGCTAGTTCCTAATTTTTTCTGCTTCTGCTTGCTCAGGATGGATATGTCCTGCTGCAAGAAGCTGATCAATCTGCTGATTCCAGACGGTCGGCTCGTGTTCTTGGTAGTCGTCGCTCGCAAAGTCTATCACACCTCCTCCCCCAATCAAGCGCTGATAGCAAATACCCTGTAAAACAATTTTCAACTCCTCTTCGCTGACACCCAGCTCCAACAAACGCTCGTAAACACCAGGAATGCTCTTAGCGTGAATCGTTGAAAAAACTGTAGCTCCCGTCAAGCTAGCTCGAACCACTGCTCTAGCGGTTTCACTATCCCGAATTTCTCCAATAATCAGCAAGTCAGGACGGTGACGCAGGGAAAGCTTAATCAGACTTTCATAGGTCAGACCAATCGTTTCATTCAGCTGAAGCTGAAGCATATCCTCTTGCTTGATTTCAACAGGATCTTCAATGGACATAACCTGCTGACCCTTAAATTTTAGTTGACCTAATTGATGCATGAGAGTGGTCTTGCCACTCCCTACTGGTCCCGAAAAAAGATACAGCCCTCGGTCCTTAAACTTCTCTCTCAATTCAGGAAAATGAGTAAACCAAAACTTCAATTCTGTCTCTTCGTCATGCAGAAGTCGAATAACTAAACTTTCATAACCGCGATAATCGCCTACTGTCGATAGGCGAATCGACGTTTCCTTATCATCATAACGATAATCACAGGACCCCAGCTGACTGCGACGTTTTTCTCCTACATTCATCCCAGCTAAAAATTTAAAATGACTAATTACAGCAGCTAGCTGGTCAAAATCATAAGTCTGTATGAAGCGTCGCTCATCGCCAATCCTCATATAAAGTTCATAGCAATCATCCTTGGGTACAAAATAAATATCCTGAGCACACTCTTCCTTAGCTTGCCGGACAATCGCCTGGGCAATTTCTTGAACCATAAGACCTCCCTTAAATAAATTTTGTCGAAAAGTTTTTTTCAAGCCTTTCTTCAACTATTTATTCGTAAACACAATAAAAAACCGATTAAATTTATCGGTTTTTTATTTTCTTTCTTTTATTCGGCATGATCGATGCTTATCAGGCCCGTTTTGTTTGGCATAACCTGGACGGTATTTGCTTTTTGGGATGACCTTTTCATCTTCCAACAAGATAATTGATCTATATTGCTGAACGTATTCGTCACATTCTTCACACCATCTCTGATCCTTTTCATTCCAAAAAACGGTCATCAAATCACTGCGACTCTTATATTCTTTAAATTCTGTTTCTAATTTTAGCCATTGAATTTTATAAAATTTCAAAGCATCATAGTACTTTTCAAACCGCTGTTCTTGAATAATATCATTTTCCCAACCATCTAAAAACCACCAGGGTTCAAAGTCCCCATACATTTCTACTACTCGGTACATATTTTCTTCCTTTGTATCGTATATTATATATGAAATCCTTTGATAATGAAACTAATTTGCTCATGGTTAGTTCTATATTTTAGACAAAATCAATGGAGATGCTTTATTTTATACTCTATTGTCAATCAATTCAGCTAAAATGGGTTACATGCTCTCATCTTGCCAATACCAAAATCTGATCTTTTAGAGATCAACCAAGCTTATCTTCTACATAAAAAGAAACCCGTTTTTAAAACGAGTTTCTTTCATCTTATTCTGTTACTAGTGTTTCAGTAGACTCTACTTCTTCTGGAGTCACCACAACTTCATCAATAATTTCTACTTCATTGATAGCTTGTGGTTCCAAGTTACGGTAGCGAGCCATACCAGTACCAGCAGGGATAATCTTACCGATGATAACATTTTCCTTAAGACCAAGTAGATGGTCTTTCTTACCACGGATAGCCGCATCAGTCAAGACACGAGTTGTTTCCTGGAAGGAAGCTGCAGACAGGAAGCTGTTTGTCTCAAGGGAAGCTTTGGTAATTCCCATGAGGACTGGACGAGCTGTCGCCGGTACACCACCTGAGATAACTACATCACGGTTAGCATCTGTAAAGTCTGTAATATCCATAAGAGTTCCCATGAGAAGATCTGTATCACCTGGATCCATGACACGAACCTTGCGAATCATTTGACGAACCATTACTTCGATGTGTTTGTCTCCGATTTCTACCCCTTGGCTACGGTAAACTTTTTGTACCTCGGCAAGCAGGTAAGTTTCAACAGACAAGACATCACGGACAGCCAGCAAGTGCTTAGGTTGGATAGAACCTTCGGTCAAAGCCGCACCACGAGACACTTGGTCACCCACTTCAACTTTCATTCGAGCTGTAAATGGCACCACATACTCACCTTCACCAGTTTGACCTTTAACAAAGACCTTCTTGGTACGAGTAGATGCATCTTCTTCGATAGCTGTAACCTCACCCTTGACTTCAGTGATGACCGCTTCCCCTTTCGGATTACGGGCTTCAAAGATTTCTTGGACACGAGGAAGACCTTGCGTGATATCTGAACTTGAAGCAACACCACCCGTGTGGAAGGTACGCATAGTCAACTGAGTACCAGGTTCCCCGATAGATTGAGCAGCGATGGTTCCGACTGCTTCACCCACTTCAACCGCATCACCAGTTGCCAAGTTAATACCATAACAGTGACGGCAGACACCGTGACGAGTGTTACATGTTAGAACGCTGCGGATTGTGACTTCCGTCACACCAGCATTAACCACTTGACGTGCCATATCCTCAGTTACAAGAACATCAGCAGGAACTAGGACTTCTCCTGTCTCAGGATGTTTAATAGATTTCTTAGTATAACGACCAACCAAACGCTCTTCAAGAGGTTCGATCATTTCCTTACCATCTGTGATAGAAGTAATAAGGAGTCCACGATCTGTTCCACAGTCGTCTTCACGGATGATAACGTCTTGAGCAACGTCAACCAAACGACGTGTCAGGTAACCAGAGTCGGCTGTCTTAAGGGCCGTATCCGTCATACCTTTACGAGCTCCGTGAGTTGAGAAGAACATTTCGAGTACTGACAAACCTTCACGGAAGTTAGACAAGATTGGCAATTCCATGATACGTCCGTTTGGCGCAGCCATCAAACCACGCATACCGGCAAGCTGTGAGAAGTTTGAGATGTTACCACGCGCTCCAGAGTCCATCATCATAACGATAGGGTTCTTCGGATCTTGGTTGGCAACCAAACGTTTTTCAAGTTTTTCACGGGCAGCACGCCATTCAGCAGTGACAGCATTGTAGCGTTCGTCGTCTGTGATCATACCACGGCGGAATTGTTTAGTGATTTGTTCTACACGTTTGTGAGATTCTTCGATAATCTCAGCCTTGTCTTCGACAACCGGAATATCAGCAATACCCACTGTCAAACCAGCCAGAGTAGAATGGTGGTAACCCAAGTTCTTCAAGCGGTCAAGCAGGGCAGATGTTTCTGTTGTACGGAAGCGTTTGAAGATTTCAGCGATAATATTCCCAAGATTTTTCTTCTTAAATGGTACATTCAATTCAAGAGCTTGGATGGCTTCTTTGATATCTTTTCCTGATTCTAAGAAATACTTATCTGGAACACCTTCAGTCAAGTTAGCATTGGTTGGCTCTTGCAGATATGGCAATTCTTCCGGCATAATCGCATTAAAGAGAATTTTACCAACTGTGGTCATCAAAATTTTATGTTTTTGCGACTCAGTCCATGGTTTCGCCAGGCTATCTGTTGTAATACCTACACGAGTATGCAAGTGCACATAACCATTACGAAGAGCCATGACAGCTTCATCCATATCTTTGAAGACCATACCTTCGCCTTCGCGACCTGCTTCTTCCATTGTCAGGTAGTAGTTACCTAGGACCATATCCTGAGATGGCGTTACAACTGGCTTACCATCTTTAGGGTTCAAGATATGCTCAGCTGCTAGCATGAGGATACGAGCTTCAGCTTGCGCTTCCTCTGACAATGGTACGTGGATAGCCATTTGGTCACCATCAAAGTCGGCATTGTAGGCTTCACAGACCAATGGATGCAGACGCAAAGCTTTACCGTCAATTAGAACTGGCTCGAAGGCCTGGATTCCCAAACGGTGAAGGGTCGGTGCGCGGTTCAAGAGCACTGGGTGTTCCTTGATTACTTCTTCCAGGATATCCCAGATACGCTCATCTCCACGTTCCACCAAGCGTTTAGCAGCTTTTACGTTTTGAACGATATCACGCGCAACGATTTCACGCATCACAAATGGTTTAAAGAGCTCGATCGCCATTTCACGTGGCACACCACATTGGTACATCTTTAGAGTTGGTCCAACGGCGATAACAGAACGTCCTGAGAAGTCAACCCGTTTACCGAGCAAGTTTTGACGGAAGCGTCCTTGTTTCCCTTTAAGCATGTGGCTCAATGATTTAAGTGGACGGCTACCTGGTCCTGTGATCGGACGACCACGACGACCATTGTCAATCAGAGCGTCAACTGCTTCTTGAAGCATACGCTTCTCATTTTGCACGATGATACCAGGTGCATTCAACTCAAGCAAGCGTGCCAAACGATTGTTCCGGTTGATAACACGGCGATAGAGGTCATTAAGGTCAGAAGCCGCAAAACGACCACCATCCAGCTGAACCATCGGACGCAAATCTGGCGGAATGACTGGCAGGATATTGAGAACCATCCATTCTGGTTTATTACCAGACTTGTAGAAGGCGTCCAAAACGTCCAAGCGACGAACTGCCTTCACACGTTTTTGTCCAGTCGCAGTTTTTAATTCTTCTTTGAGAACAGCAATTTCAGCTTCCAAATCTACTTGTTTCAAGAGATCTTGAATAGCCTCCGCTCCCATTTTCGCTACAAATGAGCCTGCACCGTACTCACGCAAACGTTCACGGTACTCACGTTCAGTCATAATTGACTTATGCTCTAGCGGTGTATCCTTAGGATCAATGACCACATAAGCCGCAAAATAAATGACTTCTTCCAAAGCACGAGGACTCATATCCAAAGTGAGTCCCATGCGGCTTGGAATTCCTTTAAAGTACCAAATATGTGAAACAGGTGCCTTCAATTCGATGTGCCCCATACGTTCACGACGAACTTTAGCGCGGGTTACTTCAACACCACAGCGGTCACAAATAATTCCCTTGTAACGAATCCGTTTGTACTTACCACAAGCACATTCCCAATCTTTGGTTGGACCAAAAATAACTTCATCAAAGAGGCCTTCGCGTTCTGGTTTAAGTGTGCGGTAATTGATTGTTTCAGGTTTCTTCACTTCCCCATAAGACCATGAACGGACCTTGTTCGGAGAAGCTAGGGTGATTTGCATACTTTTAAAACGATTTACATCAACCACTATTTCTTACCTTTCTTCATTTTCTAGTCAGTGTGAATTCTTATTCTTTTCCTTCAGCTTCAAAGGCTGCTTTCGCTTCTTGAGCTGCTTTTTCGCGCGCTTTTTCAAGATCGTCAACGTGAATCACGTCATCGTCTTCTCCTTCGTCTAGGTCGCGCAGTTCTACTTCATTATCATCTTCGTCGAGAACGCGCATGTCCAGACCAAGAGATTGCAATTCTTTAACAAGGACACGGAAGGATTCTGGCACACCTGGTTTTGGAATTGGTTTACCTTTAGTGATAGCTTCATAAGCTTTCAAACGGCCGTTGACATCATCTGACTTGTAAGTCAGGATTTCTTGCAGAACGTTCGAAGCACCGTAAGCTTCCAAGGCCCAAACTTCCATCTCACCAAAACGTTGTCCACCAAACTGAGCTTTACCTCCGAGTGGTTGTTGGGTAACCATTGAGTAAGGTCCTACTGAGCGGGCGTGGAGTTTGTCATCTACCATGTGGTGGAGCTTGATCATGTACATGACACCGACAGATACACGGTTGTCAAATGGCTCACCTGTACGACCATCATAAAGAACGGTCTTAGCATCACTATCCATACCAGCTTCACGAACAGTATCCCAAAGATCATCTGAGCTAGCTCCGTCAAAGACTGGAGTTGCAATGTGAATACCCAAATTACGTGCCGCCATACCAAGGTGGAGCTCCATAACCTGACCAATGTTCATACGAGATGGTACCCCGAGTGGGTTCAACATGATATCTACTGGTGTTCCATCTGGCAAGTATGGCATGTCTTCCACAGGAACGATACGGGATACAACCCCTTTGTTTCCGTGACGACCGGCCATCTTATCTCCGACCTTGATCTTACGTTTTTGAGCGATGTAGACACGAACCAGCATATTAACACCAGATTGTAGCTCATCACCATTTGCACGGGTAAAGATCTTCACATCACGAACGACACCGTCAGCACCGTGAGGTACACGAAGCGAAGTATCACGAACTTCACGAGACTTGTCTCCAAAGATAGCGTGCAAGAGGCGCTCTTCAGCAGAAAGGTCTTTTTCACCCTTCGGAGTTACTTTTCCGACTAGGATGTCGCCTTCTTTAACTTCCGCTCCGATACGGATAATACCCATTTCATCCAAATTGCGTAGGGCATCTTCCCCTACGTTTGGAATTTCGCGGGTAATTTCTTCAGGCCCAAGCTTTGTATCACGTGTTTCTGATTCGTATTCTTCCAAGTGAACTGAGGTGTAGACATCGTCTTTCACCAGACGCTCGCTCATGATAACCGCATCCTCGAAGTTGTAACCTTCCCATGTCATGTAGGCAACGATTGGGTTTTGTCCCAAGGCCATTTCTCCATTTTCCATAGAAGGTCCGTCGGCGATAAAGTCACCTTTTTCTACGACATCGCCAACTTTAACAAGGGTACGTTGGTTGTATGCAGTTCCTGAGTTAGAACGACGGAATTTTTGAATATGATAAACATCAAGTGATCCATCTTCACGACGAACTTCAACCTTATCGGCATCTGCATAAGTGACCTTACCATCATGCTGGGCAATGACTGCAGCACCAGAATCGTGAGCCGCTTGGTATTCCATACCAGTACCAACATAAGGCGCTTTTGGATCAATCAAAGGCACGGCCTGACGTTGCATGTTAGCACCCATGAGGGCACGGTTGGAGTCGTCATTTTCCAAGAAAGGAATACATGCTGTCGCTACGGCAACTACCTGCTTAGGCGATACATCCATGTAATCTACTTGATCTGATGGGAATTCTTGGTTGTTACCTTGGTGGCGTCCCATAACGATAGGCTCTGCAAAACCACCTTCTTCATTAAGCTTAGAGTTTGCCTGAGCTACGATAAACTCATCTTCTTCATCAGCTGTCAACCAAACGATTTCGTTGGTTACGACACCAGCTTCACGATCTACCTTGCGGTATGGCGTTTGAATAAATCCATATTTGTTAAGGTGTCCATAAGAAGACAAGTTATTGATCAAACCGATGTTTGGTCCTTCAGGTGTTTCAATCGGACACATACGACCATAGTGAGTATAGTGCACGTCCCGCACTTCATAACCAGCGCGGTCACGTGTCAAACCACCAGGTCCTAAGGCAGACAGACGACGCTTGTGAGAAAGCTCAGACAGCGGATTGTGTTGGTCCATGAACTGTGACAACTGTGAAGAACCAAAGAATTCTTTAATTGCCGCAGTTACTGGACGAATATTAATGATTTGTTGCGGTGTGAGAACTTCATTATCCTGAACAGACATCCGTTCACGAACGTTACGCTCCATTCGAGAAAGTCCCAGACGAACTTGGTTAGCCAAAAGCTCACCAACCGCACGAATACGACGGTTCCCCAAATGGTCAATATCGTCCACACGACCGATACCTTCTGCCAAGTTGAGGAAGTAGCTCATCTCAGCCAAAATGTCAGCAGGGGTTACAGTCCGAACCTTGTCAGATGGATTCGCGTTCCCAATAATGGTCACAACACGGTCTGGGTCATTTGGTGCCACAACTTTGAACTTTTGAAGCTCTACAGGCTCTGTCAAAACAGCTGAATCATTTGGAATATATGTGATTTTGTTCAAACCATTGTCCAACTGCTCTGCAATACTGTCAATCACACTGCGAGTCATAAGAGTTCCCGCTTCAACAAGGATTTCACCTGTTTCAGCATCCACAAGAGGCTCAGCAATTGTTTGGTTCAGCAAACGAGTCTTGATGTTGAGCTTCTTATTAATCTTGTAACGTCCAACAGCTGCCAAGTCATAACGATGTGGATCAAAGAAGCGAGCTACAAGAAGTGAACGAGAACTCTCAGCAGTTTTAGGTTCACCTGGACGGAGACGCTCATAGATTTCTTTCAGAGCTTCATCTGTACGGGAATCCATAGGATTTTTGTGAATATCTTTTTCGATAGTATTGCGCACTAAGTCGCTATCACCAAAAATGTCAAAGATTTCATCATCACCTGAGAAACCAAGCGCACGAACCAAAGTCGTAAATGGAATTTTACGCGTCCGGTCAATACGAGTATAGGCAATGTCTTTTGAATCTGTTTCCAGCTCCAACCATGCTCCACGGTTAGGAATAACAGTTGATCCATAGCCGATTTTCCCGTTTTTATCGACTTTATCGTTGAAGTAATCACCTGGAGAACGTACCAACTGAGATACGATAATCCGCTCACCACCATTGATGATGAAGGTTCCCATTTCAGTCATAATAGGGAAATCACCAAAGAAGACTTCTTGTGTCTTGATTTCACCAGTTTCCTTGTTAATCAGACGGAAAGTCACAAAAATTGGCGCTGAGTAGCTAGCATCATGAATCCGTGCTTCTTCCAGCGTATATTTTGGTTCCCTAATTTCATAACCAACAAATTCCAGCTCCATAGTGTCGGTAAAGTTTGAAATTGGAAGTACATCTTCAAAAACTTCCTTCAAACCATGATCCAAGAAGTCTTTAAAAGAATCTGTTTGAATCTCAATTAAGTTAGGTAAATCAAGAACTTCCTTAATTCTTGAAAAACTACGACGGGTACGATGTTTCCCGTATTGAACGTCATGTCCTGCCAAGTTTTTACTCCTTTATAGTAAGATACATAGCCCATCAACAAAGCTTAAAGAAATTCCAGATTTTGAATTGATAAAGAAATGAATCTTTTCTAACCAGGAACTTCTTACCAGCTCTTTTAGGGCGAGTTCAATTAAATCTTTTCAGAGGCAATTCCTCTATTCTGTTTTGTCAAACTGCAAAACAGCTACAATCAGTCCCTCTTGTTTAATTTTCAGAAAAATTAAATTATGATTACATGATTCATTTTTCCTAAAAATAGACACAAAAAGAGCAGCTAAATCTGACTTATGAAAGTTTGATTTAACTGCTGTAAGCTCTTTTGGACAATATTTCAAAAAAGCAGACGACAAATTATTAATAATATTGTACCTTATTTTGCCTGAAAATGCAAGATTATCGGCATTATGAAAGCCTTTTTATTTTAATTTGTCTGGCTTTGACTAGAATTTTTATCTGTAGAGGAATCTTCTTGTTTTTTACTCGAACTGCTCGTTTCTTTTTCCTCTTTTTCGTTTCTTGTCTCGCTCTCTTTTTCTTTGTCTTCTCTAACCCTACGGTCGGAAGTTTGGTTGCCAGCAAGTGCCGCCCAGGCCTGCTGTAAATCACTATCTGTACCACCGATAGCAAAGCGATAAGATAGAGCTGGCGCTCCATTCTTAGCCCAGTAGCTAGTGACTGTTTGACCACCCAACGAAATATCACGGCCATTAACGGTCGTACGACCAGGTTTTGTACCAGTAGCTTTTAAAACTTCCGAACTGATAACACTAGAATCTAGGTTAAATCGATCGCTAATACCAAAGACGTTTGGATCGGCTTGATAGATGGCATTTACAAGATTGGCCATGTAGCTTGCATTGTTATTATAACCCGTCAAAGCTCCCATTGAGGTATTGTCATCGTGTCCTATCCAGCCTCCCAAAGTTACCTTTGGCGTTGAAAGCATCAGCCACATATCACCATTGACATTGGTAGTTCCTGTTTTCCCAATCCAGTCAGCACTCAACAAACCACCATTTACTTGCGCTAGTCGTGATTTAAAAGTCGTTGTAGACCCAGATTCCAAGACTCCTCGCATTAAGCTTTGCATAATAGTCGCTGTCGCTGGTGTATAGACCTGGACTGGACTAGCCTTATGTTCATAAATAACTTTACCTGATCTATCACTGATCTTTTCAATCATATAGCGCTTCTGATAAGTCCCATTATTAGCTAGCGCCTGGAAACCATTGGTATGCTGGGCAACAGAGACTTCAATCCCTCCTCCCAATGGCAGACTCTCAATTGTATAGTCAGGAATTGAATAGCCCATTTTATCCATGTAGCCTTTGACATTGACTCCTTTCTCACGCAGGAGCTTATAGGTCCAGTAGGCAGGAATATTCCAAGAAGTATTCAGGGCTTCTTGCAAATCCATCATACCCGTCCCTCGACTGTCCGCATGCATGATAGGGTCTCCGCTTGAGAAGGTTGTCGGATAATTAGATAGGACACTTGCACTTCCCATCAGCCCCTGGTCAATTGCAATCCCGTAGGCTAAAATCGGCTTGATGGTCGAACCAGGTGAACGCTCCGTATCAAAAGCGTGATTATTTTGATTCTCGGCATAATTCCTCCCACCGATAAACCCTAGGATAGCACCGGTCTGGTTATTTAAAAGAACATTCCCAACTTGAACCTGTCCAGTTCCATCATCTAGGATTCCACCATATGCAGCAACGGCATTTTGCATGGCGTTATGAACTGCCTTATTAATTGTGGTTTTAACGGTATAGCCACCTTCACTTAGTTCTTTTGCTGCTAATTCCTTATAAGCCTTAACAGTGGCTGTATTTTTCAGATCTTGCTGGGAAACATTATCTCTCTTGATGAGATACTGATACATGGCATCCTCAGCTTCAGACTTGGCTTGATAATATAGATAGCCACGTGATGCCGTTTCAACATTTCCAGCAGGTAAAAAATCTTTGGTCAAATCATAATCTTTATAAAGATTGTACTCATCTTGGCTTAAAGCACCTGTCCGGTACATATTATAAAGAACGTCCTTAGCCCTCTCCAAACCATAGGCCATGTCCTTTGAATCTTTCAAAGTCCCCTTTGCCGTGTAGGGAGAGTATACAATTGGACTTTGAGGCAATCCCGCAATAAAAGCTGCTTGAGGCACTGTTAATTTACTTGCGCTAACACCAAAAATTCCCTTAGCAGCCTCTTCAACACCAGCTATATTTTGGCCTTTATTATTTCTACCAAAAGGTGATACATTGAGATAGGTTGTCAGTATTTCATCCTTACTCATATAGCGCTCTAATGCTAAGGAGTCAATGATTTCTGTTGCTTTACGATTAAAGGTAGGAGCATCTCCAACAACTTGCTGTTTGATAACCTGCTGCGTAATAGTGGAACCACCACTAGCAGAACCAATTCCAACTACTGACCCCAGAGTGGCCCGTAAAACAGCCTTAGGAACGACTCCCTTATGGCTCATGAAGTTCTCATCTTCTGTTGCAATTACAGCCTTCTTAACATTTTCAGAAATCGCCGAGCTATCCACCGTAACCCTTATCAAGTCACTATCTATTGTCGAAATCAGGCTACCATCAGCATACGTTAATTCTGAAATAGCTGATATATCTTGAACTTTCTGAATCAAAGTATCTTTTTCCGGAACTGCTACATTATTAAATAAATTTAAGGCATAGCCTGTCGCGATTCCCGCACCAAATAAAAATCCCAGAAACAGAAGGACGAACAGGGTATTCGAAAGAAGCTTGATTGTTCGCAAGACAGTAGCCCCAATATCCATAGGGGACCAAGGTTCTCCATCAGTTTGCAGCTTAGACTCCAGCCACTTCCCAATTTTCCCAAAGAAAATGCGAGATTTTTCAGCCACTTTTTTCCATAGGATCTGAATTTTTTTAATAAATGGTTTTAAAATTTCAAGAAACTTTTTTACTTTTTGTTCCAACATATTATATCCTCGTATTGCCTATTATATCAAAATCTTCGTCCATATGACAAGAACAGCGCGATTTACAAGAGCTTGGGGAGATTTTTTACTAGTTTTTTTGCAATTTTATTACACTCTTTTCCTGGTTTGTGATACAATGGGAGAATGAATTTAAAACTTTGAAAAGGAGAGACAGACATGCACATTTTTGATGAGCTCAAAGAACGTGGGTTGATTTTTCAAACTACTGATGAAGAAGCCCTGCGCCAAGAACTAGAAGAAGGTCAAGTCTCTTATTATACTGGATATGACCCAACAGCAGACAGCCTGCACCTTGGTCACCTTGTAGCCATCTTAACAAGCCGTCGCCTACAGTTGGCTGGACACAAACCTTACGCCTTAGTTGGAGGAGCAACTGGTCTTATTGGCGACCCATCTTTTAAGGATGCTGAACGCAGTTTACAAACCAAAGAAACCGTAGAAGGCTGGGTTAAAAGTATCCAAGGGCAGCTTGCAGGCTTGCTTGACTTTGAAAACGGTCAGAACAAAGCTGAAATGGTTAATAACTACGACTGGTTTTCAGATATCAGTTTTATCGATTTCCTACGTGACATTGGAAAATACTTCACAGTCAACTACATGATGAGTAAAGAATCTGTTAAAAAACGGATTGAAACAGGGATTTCATATACTGAATTTGCCTACCAAATCATGCAAGGATACGACTTTTTCATCTTAAATCAAAAACATGGTGTGACTTTACAAATCGGAGGTTCTGATCAGTGGGGAAATATGACTGCTGGAACAGAACTCTTGCGTCGTAAAGCTGACAAGACTGGACATGTCATTACTGTTCCTCTTATCACCGATGCTAGCGGTAAGAAATTTGGTAAATCAGAAGGAAATGCTGTTTGGCTGAACGCTGACAAGACAAGCCCATATGAAATGTACCAATTCTGGATGAATGTCATGGACGATGATGCCGTTCGTTTCCTTAAAATTTTCACCTTCCTAAGCTTAGATGAAATTGAAGAGATCCGCAAGCAGTTTGAGGCAGCACCACATGAACGTTTGGCTCAGAAAATCTTAGCACGTGAAGTGGTCACTCTAGTTCATGGCGAAAAAGCTTACCAAGAAGCCTTAAATATTACAGAACAGCTATTTGCAGGAAATATTAAGAACCTTTCTGTTAAAGAGCTGAAACAAGGACTCCGTGGTGTTCCAAATTATCAAGTCCAAGCAGAAGACAACCTCAACATTGTTGATTTACTTGTTACAGCTGGAGTTGTTAATTCCAAACGTCAGGCGCGTGAAGATGTCCAAAACGGAGCTATCTACATCAATGGAGACCGCATCCAAGACCTCGACTATACTCTGAGCGATGCAGACAAATTAGAAAATGAATTGACCGTTATCCGCCGTGGTAAGAAAAAATACTTTGTCTTGACTTATTAAACCTAAAGGAAACTCGAAAGACAGACGGGTTTCCTTTTCCATATCTTCTTCAACAAGATCTTCTATTTTCACAGAAAGAAACGACTCATGAAACCAAAAATCGCTCGATTTGCTAGAGCCTCAACTTTTGCTTGTCCTCTATGTAAGGAAGCACTCAAATTTCAGGACCATAGCCTAGTCTGCACAAACAGACATTCTTTTGACATTGCAAAATACGGTTACGTAAACTTAGCACCCCAGATAAGACAATCAAAAGACTATGATAAAGACAACTTTATTCAGCGCCAAATCATCTTAGAGGCCGGCTTTTACCAACATATTTTACAGGAAATTGAAGTTTTTTTGCAACAATCACCTGATACTAAAACTATTTTAGATGTTGGTTGTGGCCAAGGATACTATAGTCTGGAATTGCAAAAAGTATTCCCAGACAAAGATTTTTATGCTTTTGATATTTCCAAAGACTCCATCCAACTAGCCAGCAAAACTGATACTAGCCTTTCTATCAATTGGTTTGTGGGAGATTTGGCCAAACTTCCTATCAAGAATCATAGTATTGATCTTATTTTAGATATTTTTTCTCCTGCAAACTACCAGGAATTCCAACGTGTATTGACTAAACAAGGACTCCTGATCAAGGTCATTCCTACCAGTCAACATGTTCAGGAAATCCGCAAAAAGGTTGCCGGGCAGCTGCAAAAGCAAGATTATTCTAACCAGGATATACTAGACCATTTTAAGACTTCATTTGAAATTCTTGAACAAAAAGAGGTTACTGTCACCTATCCAATCAATGAAATCCAAAAGGAAGCTCTCATTGGCATGACCCCCCTCCTCTTTCATATTAAACAGGAAGAAATTGATTGGTCTGATCTCACAGAAATTACCATTTCTGCTACCATTCTGATTGGAAAAAGCAAAAAAGGCAAGCTTTAAATGCTTGTCTTTTTAAAATCTTCTCTTATTTAATACGATAGTAAAAACTACCTTGTTCACCAAAGGACTGGATACCAACCCCAGTCCAAAGGCGGTCACGACTAATATCAGAGCTATCTTTAAAGTTTTCTGTATCAGCAAGCTTGACACCACTTGGAATAAATTCTAGCAAGAAACCTCCTGTTTGGCCACCATATACACCGCCAGCTGCTGTTCCGTAGTCGGTTAAGGAAGCACCACCAAATTCATATTCAGCTGAAACTAGACCGTTTTCATCAAATACAAGTTGTTCCCCTTTATCATTTTGCCATGTGCCTTGAATGCTTGCAAAATTTCCATCAGCCAATTCACTAATGTTCATTTTTTTATCCGCTTCCTGACTAGGGCTTGTAGAACTTTCTGAAGTCTTACTGGATTCAGAGCTGGCCGAAGTTGCTGAACTCTTCGAAGATGCCATTTGACTTGAAGAAGCTGAGCTCTCTTTTGTTTCTCCTTTTCCAGAACATCCTGACAAGACTAGTCCTCCTCCTAAAGCTATTAAAATAGTCATTAACAATATTCTTTTTTTCATATTTTTCCTCATTGTCAGGCTTAAAAAAAGCCCTTTTCTATTTTCTAGTATAGGACTTATTGTATCTTTTTTCTATTGATTTAGCAACCGCCCTTATTGATCAACCCGATAGTAAGCTGCACTTGCGATATCTTCTGGCATTCCTTGGCCTGCAAAAATTCTATCACGATTTGTATCAGAAGCATCTCCTTCTGGTACAATGGCATTTCCCTTCATCACAAACCAGATTGAATAACCCGTTAATCCCGTTTGAACATTTACGATCAAATTGCCTGCAGCATCATAGTTGAAAGAAGAAATGCTAGTTTCATCAGCCACTATACCCTTCTCATCAAAGGTAATTGTCTGACCTTCAGCATTCTTCCATGTCCCTTTTACGCTTGTAAAATTCCCATGAGTCATCGCATTAAAATCAAATACAGTTGAACGAGCCTTTATTTGCTCCTTACCTTCTGCTTGGTCACTCGGTTTTCCAGTCTCATTTGAAGGTTTCTCTGAGGTCGAATTAGTCGTTACGCTACTAGAATCCTCACTTGATTCCTTCTTGGTTGAGCTTTGGCTAGACTGACTTGTGCTAATTCTGGACTGTGAAGTTGTTGAGGAAGGTTTATTTTCAGAAATGGTAAAAAATTTAAAATAAATAAACACGACTGCTATAACGATAAACAATGCTGTGATTAAGCCAATAAGTAGCTTCTTACTCATATAATTTCCTCCCCTTAACTGGTTCTTTATTTCATTGTAATAGAATTGTAACATTAAGTCAAGATGTTTTACAAAATATTACAATGAAAGACCAAACAGGTTCAAAAGGAAGTGAGATCTTATCTTAAATTAAGCATTAATCAACTGATAAGACCTTATAAATCGTTTTAGCTAAAGCCGCTTCATAGTCAGATACACTATAAAGTTTATCCGTTGTCACTTGAGCGGTCTGTTTTTCTAAGTCCACAACCACATCTGACACCCCCTCCATAGATAGGAAGTGCTGGGTGACGTGTTTGACACAATTTTGACAAGATAAGTTTTCTAATTGGACTGTTTGTTTCATAGATTCATTCCTCCGTATATTTAGTTCATTTTAAAGCGTCCTAGACGCAGAGCATTGACGACAACTGATACTGAGCTCAAGCTCATGGCCAGACCAGCCAGCATCGGATTGAGCAAGGGACCGCCAAAAAGATGCAATAGGCCCATTGCAATCGGGATGCCTAGTGTATTGTAGGCAAAGGCCCAGAAGAGATTTTCCTTGATATTACGAATGGTCGCCTGGCTAAGCTTGATGGCCTTGACCACATCCTGCAAATCACTATGCATGAGCACTACATCTGCAGACTCAATAGCCACATCGGCGCCTGAACCGATGGCAATTCCCACATCTGCCTGGACCAGAGCTGGTGCGTCATTGATACCGTCTCCGACCATGGCCAGTTTTTTATCAGCTTCCTGCAAGTCCTTGATAGCAGTGGCCTTACCATCTGGCAATACACCTGCGATAACTTTTTGGATGCCAGCTTTCTGGGCAATAGCTTTCGCTGTTTCTTCACGATCTCCTGTCAGCATGATAACTTCCAGCCCCATAGACTGGAGTTCACTCACCGCCGACAGGCTGCTGGACTTCATTTCATCTGCTACCGCTAGAATACCAGCCAGCTGTCCATCTATTGCGACAAACATAGCTGTCTTTCCTTCTTGGGAAAGCTCCAACAACTGTTCTTGAAAAGCACTGCTGTCAATGTTCTTTTCTTTCATCAAAGACTCATTTCCAACCAGAAGACGTCTGCCCTCGACCTGAGCTGCCAAGCCTCGTCCAACCATAGCCTCAAAATGACTGACAGGCAGCAAGTCAAGTCCCTCCTCTTTAGCAGCTTCTAAGATAGCCTGAGCCAAAGGATGTTCAGAATGCTGCTCAGCACTAGCTATTAGCTGCAACAAGTCAGACCTATTCAAATCGCCCAAGGGTAGCAGATCTGTCAGACTAGGCTTACCAACCGTAATCGTCCCAGTCTTATCAAGAACTATGGTGTCCAGCTGATAGGCCGCTTCCAAAGCTTGTCCAGACTTAATCAGAATGCCATTTTCAGCCCCTTTACCAGTCCCGACCATGATGGCTGTCGGAGTGGCTAACCCCAGCGCACAAGGGCAGGCAATGACCAGAACTGCGATAAAGATTGATAGAGAAAAGCTAAGACTCTCACTAGCTAGAAAATACCAGCAAAGCGCAGACAAAGTAGCCAAGCTCAGCACTATTGGGACAAAATAAAGCGAAATCTTATCGGCCAAAGCCGCTATCGGCGCCTTAGACCCCTGCGCTTCCTCCACCAATCTAACAATCTGGGCTAAGGTCGTATCCGAACCCACCCTAGTTGCTTGATAGTCAATACTACCATTTTGATTGATCGTTGCACTAGTAATAGTGTCGCCGACCTTCTTTTCAATCGGGACACTTTCACCAGTCATCATGGACTCATCCACAAAGGTCTGCCCGTCTGTCACAAGGCCATCTACCGGCATACGCTCTCCTGGTTTGATACGGATAATGTCTCCAACTCGGATATCCTCTGTATCAATGGTCACAGCCTCACCATAACGAATCACTGTCGCCTGACTAGGCACTAACTCAAGCAGAGATTGAATCGCCTGAGACGTTCTCCCCTTAGCTGAACTCTCCAGATATTTGCCCAGAAGAACCAAGGTAATAATCACTGCTACAGACTCAAAATAGAGCTGATGAACAAAGGGATGATGACCTAGAAAAACCTGACTAACCGAGTAGAGACTGTAGAAAAATGCTGCGCTAGTCCCCACCGCAATTAAACTATCCATATTGGGATGTCGCTTGATAAGATTACGAAATCCTCTCTGATAAAAACCACGACCGATCCACACAGCAGGCAACGTTAAAAGTAGTTGAGAAAGGACGAAGAGCAAGGGATGCTTCATATGGTCCAAGAAGCTAGGCTGAGGAAGGCCGACCATACTACCCATAGAGATATAAAGCAAGGGCAAAGCGGTAATCAAAAGAATCAGTAGTTCTTGTTTCTTTCTTCGTAAAATTTGCACTCTAGCTACAGCCTCTTCGTTTACGTCAGACGGTTTGGCTATGCCTTTTTCTTCTGCCTGATAACCGGCCTCAGCTACCGCATCTAGCACTTGCTGACTATCAAATCCCGCCTTAGGGACTAAACTGAGACGTTCTGTGGCTAGATTGACATTAACATCCTCGACCGTTTCTAAATCCTTGACCGCCATCTCAACTGTCATAGCGCAAGATGCACAGGTCATTCCTGATAGCTTGTATTCTTTTTTCTCCATCATAATCTCCTTATCTACGACCACAGCGACACTGACCTTGCGGACAATGGCATTCAATTTCTAGTGGGGCTGAAGCCCTTTTCTTATCAATGGCCTGACTAAGCAGTTGCAAATCTCCTTGGCTGAACTGACTTCTCTCAATCATCGAAATTAAAAGCTCTCCATGCTTGGTGTTACAGATATTATCAAAGAGAGCCTGCAAAGTACTTTCCAGATGATCTGATTCTAAAATACGAGCATCATAGTAGAACTTACCCTCTATTTTTTCCATAGCTATAAATTCTTTGGTTTTGAGACGATTCAAAAGTGTTTTGATAGTTGCCGGCTTCCATGAGAAGTCTGCCTCCAAACGCGCTATAATCTCTGTGCTACGGCTATGCGGATACGCCCATAACACGCGCATAACTTGCCATTCTGCTTGGCTAATATTTTGCTGTTCCATTGTTTAACACTTCCTTATTATTTACATTTGTAATTCAATACTTTATTAGTTTACATTTGTAATCGTAATTTGTCAAGTATTTTTATCGTCATTTTCCGATATACAAAAAAGAAGGCGGGATAATCCCGTCTTCTCAAGTTTGTCCATATTAATGCGTCAACATCTCTTGGGCAATTTCTTGACCGGTCAATTTACTTGGATAGTAGGTTGGCCAGTTTTCCAGCTCGTCAAAGAGTGCTTCCTGACTCTCACCGCCATAGAAGATATGGAAATGAGCCGCCTTAGTTGGTGCAATGTTGTGGTCGCTAAACTGAACATACTTGTATTGACCAGCATCTTTATCTGTCGCTTCAAACATAAATCGTACTCCACGATTTCCCTTAGAGTAAGTCAGAGTATGCTTACCAACGTATTTATAAGTATATTTCTTGGATTTTCCATCTACCACAAATTCCATAGTTTTATCTGTGATATTGATATTGGAAACATCTGTCTTGTAGCCTTTATCATAGTAGTCCTTGTATTCAGCTGCTGTCATTTTCCCAGTCAGCTTAGCCTTGTAGTCAAAGACTTGGTCCAAGGTACCATCCTTCAGATAAGGGTATACAGACTGCCACTCACCAGCATAGTCAGACAAGGTCCGATCCTTGACGGCACTGTCTTCAAAGTAGCCATTTTGAACAGTCTTAGTATCTTCTTCTTTCTCAGCCGCAATCTCTGCCCCCTCTTGGTCTGTCGTTTTCTTAAGAGCTTTTAGATTAGCCTGCATGATTGAAATATAGTTTGCCCCATCCTTGGTCTGTTCTTCAGTCAAGCTTTCCAATGGATTCAAGACATCAAGCTCTACCCCTGTTTCCTTAGCCAAAGTGGAAGCCAATGCCTGAGAAGCATTTTCTTCAAAGTAGATATACTTGATTTTATTTTTCTTGATATACTCGGTCAATTCAGCCAAGCGTGAAGCCGATGGCTCACTGTCTGGTGAAAGTCCAGAAATTGGAACCTGCTTCAAGCCATAGTCCAATGCCAGATAGTTAAAGGCAGCGTGTTGAGTAACAAAGCTCTTTTGTTTGGCGTTAGCCAAGCCAGCTTCGAATTCCTTATCCAAGGCTTCCAGCTTCTTGATATAAGCTGCAGCATTTTTCTCAAAAGCAGCTTTCTTTTCAGGATAAGCTTTGCTCAAGCTATCACGGATGTGCTCCACCATTTGAATGGCCCGCTTTGGAGACAGCCAAACATGGGGATCATAGTCATGATGGTGTCCCTCTTCGCCATGTTCATGGTCTTCCTCCTCTTCTCCTCCAGGAAGTAAGAGCATTTTTCCAGTCGCCTTGATTACTGTTTCCTTCTTATTTTTCAATGTTTTTAGCAAATCTGGAACCCAAGTCTCCATATTTTCATTTTCATAAACAAAAGCATCCGCGTCCTGAATCGTCGCAACCGCCTTTGCAGAAGGTTCATAATCATGTGGCTCTGTTCCAGCACCAATTAGAAGATCAACGTTGGCTTCATCTCCAGCCACCTGCTTGGTAAACTCATAAACGGGATAAAAAGTCGTGACAATGTTCAACTTGCCATCCGCTTTTTTCTGATTGGAACAAGCCACCAAGAATACACTCAGTAAACCAACTAATAGTAAGCTAATTTTCTTCATTTTTTTCTCCTATTTCACAAATTTTTTGATCAAATTGACCACTAAAAACAGACTAACGAAAATAATTGTAATACTAGCGCTTGCTGGCGTCTCTGCATAGTAAGAAATATACAGACCAGCAATCATACCAAAGAAACCGATGATATTTGCTAGCAAAATAACCGATTTAAAGTTTTTCCCAATCCGCAGAGCAATACTGGCCGGCAAGACCATAATGGTCGAAACCAGCAAAGCTCCCGCAGCCGGAATCATGAGGGCTATTGCAACACCCGTCACGATATTGAAGAGAATAGACATGGTCCGCACCGGAAGTCCATCCACAAAGGCCGTATCCTCATCAAAGGTCAAGATGTACATGGGACGAATGAAGAGGAAGGTCAAGACGAGCACCACAGCAACAATGACAAAGAGAGAAATCACCTGCTCCATACTAATAGTCACAATGGAACCAAATAGATACTGATCCAGACTCATGGAACTAGAACTCTTCCCTTTGCTCATAACAATCAGAGAAATAGCTAAGCCCGTAGACATGAGAATAGCCGTCCCGATTTCCATAAAATTCTTATAGATAGTCCGCAAGTACTCTAAAAATACTGCCGCTATCATGACCACAATCACCGTTGTCAAAGTTGGTGACAAACCAAGAACTAAGCCAAAAGCAACACCTGCCAGTGAAACGTGACTGAGCGTATCACTCATAAGACTCTGCCGACGTAAAATCAGGAAAGTCCCCAGAATCGGCGAGAAGAGACTCATGGCAATAACCGCCAAAAAGGCTCGTTGCATAAAATCATAGGAAAATAGATTAAGCATGGCTCACCTCCTGTCCATTGTCGCTTTCATGCACATTGAAACAGCGCCAAGGCGAGTCCTGATTACGAACCAGATGAATATTACGGTCGGCATACTTTTTGACTTCTTCCGGATCGTGTGTGATCATCAGAACTGCTTTTCCATGCTTATGAGCACTATGATGCATGAGCTTGTAAAATTCATCCTTACTGCCTGCATCCATCCCTGTTGTCGGCTCATCTAGGACAAATATATCTGGGTCTGAAGCAAACATCCGAGCAATCACAGCCCTCTGCTTTTGCCCGCCAGAAAGAGAACCAATCCGCTTGTCCCGATGTTCCCACATCCCTACAGATTCAAGACTTACCTTGATGTGTTCCTCATCGTGCTCATTCAAATGACGAAACCAGCCTTTACGCGGATAACGACCTGACTTGACAAATTCATATACCGTACTAGGAAAACCAGCATTAAAACTAGCAATCTGCTGAGGTAGATAAGCAATCCGCAGTTTCTTTCCTTGAGTATTTGTCTTAGAAATCTTAACCTCCCCATTCTTAGGTCGTAAAATTCCCAAACTAGCCTTGATAAGTGTCGTCTTAGCAGCACCATTCTCCCCTGTCAGAGTAACAAACTCTCCACTATCCAAAAAATAATGAATATGCTCTAGAACAGGTTCTTTATCATAGTAGAAAGATAAATTTTCCACTGTTATATATCTCATTTCCCAATTTCTCCCACTAAGGCCTCCAAAAATTTTTCAATCGCTTGCTGTTCATCTTGAGAAAATTTATCCAATAAACTTTGATAAGTTTCCAAGGTATGAGCATGGTGATGCTCATGTTCATCAGCAATTGGCTGTGCTAATTCAGTTAAGCGATAAAAAGTTACTCTAGCATCCTTCTTATCTTTAAAAGTCTCCAACATCCCTTGATTTATTAATGACTTAACAGCCTTGGTCACAGCGGCCTGACTTACATTCAATTTTTTAGCTAAATCAGAATTGGTCAACATCTCTTCAGCTAACAACATCAAAATATGTTCTTGCGTATTCGTTAAAGATACATTACTAGTACATGAACCAACTAAAATCTCATGTTGGTTCTCAGCCTTTAATATAATCTCATTTAAAAAAGAATCAATTTTATGAGCTAACTGTGACATGATTTTCCTCCCCTTTTTACTTAACCGGTTAATGTTTCACTGGTTAATTATAACACAATTAAAAAAAGAATCAAATAAAAAGTTAAACTAGAATCAAAAAATTAATACAAACTAAATCATTTACTTTAAAATCAACAAAGTAAACACAATAAAAAAGAGTTAAAAAGTCCAATAAACTTAAGCTATACTGACGGCGGAGGCACATCCATGAAGACAATAGATTTCAAGCCCTATTCTTGCTAAGTAGCAGCATGTTGATTTAATAGACTTTTAGAACATTTGTTTTTTTACAAAAAAAGGCCTTTTTCAGCATCTAGCTTCTTATTAGTAACTCATTTTTATTTTTCAAATACTAACCTCATCTAATGATTCTAAAAAAAAAGAAATAATGATCTCTGGGATACAAACGATACACTAATATTAAATCAAGAAACAAATAACTATCTTGAAAGAATAAATTACGCCTCTATAAATGGAACTACAAATTTCCACTAACACATATATCTAAATAATAAAAAATTGACAGATTAAATAGATAAGTTTTAAAGTATAAGAAATTTAAAAGAATACAAAGTTAAAAAAACCAAAATAAAAAAAAAAGACAAGGTCCAAAAACCTTATCTCTTTAGTAAACTTAAGCTATACCGGCGGCCGGGGTCGAACCGGCACGTCCGTGAGGACACTGGATTTTGAGTCCAGCGCGTCTGCCAATTCCGCCACGCCGGCTCAAGTTTAACTGGGGTAGCTGGATTCGAACCAACGCATGAGGGAGTCAAAGTCCCTTGCCTTACCGCTTGGCTATACCCCAATATTAATAAATAGGCGAGTGATGGGGATCGAACCCACGCATGCCAGAGCCACAATCTGGTGTGTTAACCACTTCACCACACCCGCCATATTATCAAACACGGGCAGTAGGAATTGAACCCACACTGAAGGTTTTGGAGACCTTAGTTCTACCTTTAAACTATGCCCGTAAAGGTTTATGGAAGGGGAGGGATTCGAACCCCCGAACCCGAAGGAGCGGATTTACAGTCCGCCGCGTTTAGCCTCTTCGCTACCCTTCCAAAATCATATTAATAAAATGGCGCGAGACGGAATCGAACCGCCGACACATG
>NZ_KZ672806.1:310545-320107 GCF_001811085.1 Streptococcus sp. HMSC062B01 | reverse complement strand
CAAACGTTGGCGAAAAAGACTCTAAGGGTGAAGATAACAAAGTCGTAACTAACGGCTCAACAGTAACTGTAACCGATAAAGACGATGACCTCCCACGTAAGGTAACTTTCAGCAAGGTTAGCCTTGGTGGAGAAGAAATCGCGGGAGCTCAGATCAAGATCTTCAAAGGCGACAAGGCAGAAGGTCAAGCTGTAGAAAGCTGGACTTCAGAAGCTGGTAAGTCTAAAGATCTCAACTTGGCTCCAGGTACATACACTTTCCATGAGGAAGCAGCACCAACAGGTTACCTCAAGGTGACTGACATCACTTTCCAAGTCAAACACGACGGCACAGTGGAAGTGACCAATGTTGGCGAGAAAGACTCTAAGGGTGAAGACAACAAGGTCGTAGCCGATGGTTCCAAAGTAACTGTAACCGATAAAGACGATGACCTCCCACGTAAGATTACCTTCAGTAAGGTTAGCCTTGGTGGAGAAGAAATCGCAGGAGCTCAGATCAAGATCTATAAGGGCGAGAAAGCTGAAGGAGATGCAGTAGAAAACTGGACATCTGAAGCTGGTAAGTCTAAAGAATTGAACTTGGCACCAGGTACGTACACCTTCCATGAGGAAGCAGCACCAACCGGTTACCTCAAGGTGACTGACATCACTTTCCAAGTCAAACATGACGGTACAGTGGAAGTGACAAACGTTGGTGAAAAAGACTCTAAGGGTGAAGACAACAAGGTCGTAACCGATGGTTCTAAAGTAACTGTAACCGATAAAGATGATGATCTTCCACGTAAGGTAACTTTCAGTAAGATCAACCAATACGGTACCGAAATTGGTAGTGCACAAATTCAAATTTTCCGAGGCAACGAGGCAACTGGTAATCCTGTAGCAGAATGGACTTCAGAAGTAAACAAATCACATGATTTAGAATTAGCTCCTGGAGTATATACTTTCCATGAAGCGACAGCCCCAGCTGGTTACCTAGCTGTTAAAGACATCACTTTCCAAGTGAACTTCGACGGAACGATAACAATTTTGAACGCTAATGGAAACACAGTAGAGTACAAGGATGGGAAGTTAGTAGTAACAGACCAAAGTATTCCAACAATTCCAAGTGTCCCAAATAAACCAAACAAACCAAACAAACCAAATAAACCTGATAAGCCAGGTAATAAAGATCCTAAAGATCCAGGCAATGGAAAACCAAAGGATCCGGATAAGAAAAATCCTAAAGATCCTGGTAAGACAAATCCAAAAGATTCAGAAAAACCACAAGAAAAAGATAAGACTAAGAAAACTTTACCATTAACAGGTACAGAGCTTAGCTTTACACTTCTTGCCCTTGGTTTAACTATGATTGTTGGATGGGGAGTTTATTACGGGACTCGTTTTAAAAACTAAAACAAGAAACAAGTGTCAATGAAAATTGACGCTTGTTTTTTTATGACTTTTACTTTTTTTATCAGAAATAAGTGACAGAACTGAACAGATAAAAATTGCTGATAGCTGAAGAGAATTCTATGATTCTCCTAATTTTAGAAAAATCACTCATAAATATGAAAACGGCTTCATTCGTATTGAGATTATGCAACTTGTTTTATAAAATAAGGTGAAGAAAACTATAGGAATAGCTTGCTTCTATAAAAATGGAAGCGGTTACTTGGTGGAGGACCTTATGGAAAAAGGATATTGGAATCGTAAAAGAGTCTATAGCATCCGAAAATTTACTGTTGGTGCATGCTCAGTGCTTATTGGAACTTGTGCAGTTTTGTTTGGAGCTAGTCTTTCTGCAGGAAACCCTGTTTATGCGGAAGAAGTGGCCGTTAACGCTAGTGCTGAAAGCGTCAAAGAAGAAGGAAAGATTGAGGAAGAGCACTCTGATAAGGCAGTTGCCACTAGTGAATCATCTGAGGCTCCAGATGCTAGTCCAGCTCTTTCAACACAGGAAACTTTTCCAGAGAAAACAGAAGAGAATTCACCTAGTCCTAAGGTAGAAAAAGAGTTTTCTGAATCAGTAAAAAATGAAGTGAAAGAAATAAGCGAGTCCTCTGCCCAAGAAGGATCAGAAAAGGATAAGGTGAAATCTGCTACTGAGGAGGAAGTGAGTCAAATGATTGAGGATAGAAAGGTCAATTTTAATCAGAATTGGCACTTTAAATTAAACGCTAATGCTAAGGAAGCAATAAAAGATGAGGCCGATATAACTTCATGGAAAAAATTAGACTTACCTCATGACTGGAGTATCCACTTTGACTTTGATCATGACTCTCCTGCACAGAATGAAGGGGGCCAACTTAATGGTGGAGACGCTTGGTATCGCAAGCCCCTTAAATTAGATGAAAAGGATTTAGATAAAAATGTACGTCTGACCTTTGATGGGGTCTATATGGATTCGCAAGTCTATGTGAATGGCCAGCTGGTTGGTCATTATCCAAATGGCTATAATCAATTTTCATACGATATTACAAACTATCTTCACAAAGATGGCCGGGAAAATATCATTGCTGTTCATGTGATTAACAAGCAACCAAGCAGTCGTTGGTATTCAGGAAGTGGAATCTACCGTGACGTTTCTCTTCTTATCAGAGATAAGGTTCATGTTCAAAAGAACGGAACAACCATCTTGACTCCTCAGTTGGAAAATCAAAAAGATGGAAAGGTAGACACTCTTGTCAGCAGTAAGATTTCTAATACAGATGATAAAGATCATGAAATTACAGCTGAATACCAAATTGTGAGACGAGGCGGGGAAGCTGTAACAGAAGTGATTCGTACTGCCAGTCAAAAACTGAAAGCTCATGAGACTAGTACAATTCAGACAAGGATACAAGTTGAAAGACCAGAGCTGTGGACTGTGCTGAATGATAAGCCTGCCTTGTATGAGCTAGTGACACGGATTTATCGTGATGGTCAGCTTGTTGACGCTAAGAAAGACTTGTTTGGTTATCGCTATTATAACTGGACTCCTAATGAAGGTTTCTCTTTGAATGGTCAGAGGATCAAATTTCACGGGGTTTCCTTGCACCATGATCACGGAGCACTAGGAGCAGAAGAAAACTATAAGGCTGAGTACCGTCGTCTCAAGCAAATGAAGGAAATGGGGGTCAATTCGATTCGTACGACCCATAATCCTGCTAGTGAACAGACTTTGCAGATTGCGGCAGAGTTGGGATTGCTAGTCCAAGAAGAGGCTTTTGATACCTGGTATGGAGGTAAGAAGCCTTACGATTACGGTCGTTTCTTTGAAAAAGACGCCACTCACCCAGAGGCCAAAAAGGGCGAAAAATGGTCTGATTATGACTTGCGGACAATGGTAGAAAGAGGTGAAAATAACCCAGCTATCGTCATGTGGTCTATCGGAAATGAAATCGGTGAGGCTAATGGAGATGCTCATTCTTTAGCGACTGTTAAACGTCTGGTCAAGGTTATCAAGTCAGTTGATAAAACCCGCTATGTGACGATGGGGGCAGACAAATTCCGCTTCGGTGATGGTAGTGGTGGTCACGAAAAAATTGCTGATGAGCTAGATGCAGTTGGTTTTAACTATTCAGAAGAAAATTACAAAACATTGCGTGCTAAACATCCAAATTGGTTGATTTATGGTTCTGAAACGTCTTCTGCGACTCGTACACGTGGTAGCTATTTCCATCCAGAGCAAGAATGGGTTGGAAGCAATCAGTCTTGGCGAAACTATGAACAATCGGACTATGGAAATGACCGAGTTGGCTGGGGTAAAACGGCAACAGCTTCTTGGACTTTTGACCGAGATAATGCTGGTTACGCAGGACAATTTATCTGGACAGGAACAGACTATATCGGTGAACCAACTCCTTGGCACAACCAAAACAGCACTCCTGTAAAGAGTTCTTATTTCGGAATAGTGGATACAGCTGGGATTCCTAAAAACGACTATTACCTTTACCAAAGTCAGTGGGTTTCTGCCAAGAAGAAACCAATGGTTCACTTGCTTCCTCATTGGAATTGGGAAGATCAGGAATTAGCAGACAATGTTGCAGATGCTGAAAATAAAATACCAGTCCGTGCATACTCCAATGCTGCTAGTGTTGAATTATTCTTGAACAACCAATCTTTGGGAATCAAGAAATTTAACAAAAAAGAGACAAGTGACGGCCGTAGCTATCAAGAGGGGGCAAATCCTCACGAACTCTACCTTGAGTGGAAAGTAGCTTATCAGCCAGGGACTTTGGAAGCAGTAGCTCGTGATGATCAAGGTAAAGAAATTGCCCGAGATAAGATTGTAACAGCAGGTCAACCTGCAGGTGTACGCTTGGTCAAGGAAGAGCACGCTATTGCAGCAGATGGAAAAGACTTGACCTATATCTACTATGAAATCGTAGACCGTGACGGCAATGTCGTGCCAACTGCCAATAACCTCGTTCGTTTCCAATTGCATGGACAAGGTCAGCTAGTCGGAGTAGATAATGGAGAACAGGCTAGCCGTGAACGTTACAAGGAACAAGCAGACGGCTCTTGGATTCGCAAAGCCTTTAATGGTAAAGGGGTTGCCATTGTCAAATCAACAGACCAGGCAGGGAAATTCACCTTAACGGCTCATTCTGATTTACTAAAATCGGACCAGGTGACTATTTTCACTGGAAAGGATGATCAGAAAGAAAAGACAGTGTTAGGGACGGAAGTGCCAAAAGTTCGTACAGTTTTGGGACAAGCTCCAAGCTTGCCAGCGACAGTTCCTTTTGTTTACAGTGACGGAAGCCGGGCTGAACAGCCTGTGACTTGGTCACAAGCAGATGTTAGTCATTCAGGCATTGTGACTGTCAAAGGAGAGGCAGAAGGCCGTCAGGTAGAAGCACGTGTTGAAGTTTTAGCCGTTGAAAGAGAATTGCCAGTTATCAAACGAGTAGCACCAGGGACAGATTTGAGTACTGTAGATAAGTCAGTTGCTCTTGCATTAACTGATGGTAGTCTCGAACACTATGATGTGGATAAATGGGAAATTGCACCAGAAGATAAGGACAAACTTTCTGTTCCAGGTTCCCGCATTCAAATGACTGGGCAACTTGCAGGTACAAAGGTATCAGCAACCTTACTGGTGACAGATAGTGAAGCAGAAGCACCTGTGAATCCAGCTGTAACTCTTGACGGTGATTCTGTAACAGGTCTAACTAGTCAGAAACCAGTTCATTACCATAGTCTTGCTTACGGATCTCAACTTCCTTTAGTAGCCGCGACTGCTGAAAATGCAGATGTCACAGTTGTTCAAGCTAGTGTTGCAAATGGGTTGCGGGCCAGCATTTATGTTCAACCTAAGGATGGCGGTACCCTACAGACCTATGCCGTTCAGTTCTTAGAAGAAGCTCCTAAAATTGAACGTTTGAGCTTACAAGTTGAGCAAGCGAATCATCTAAAAGAGGACCAGACTGTTCCATTAACTGTTTTGGCTCACTATCAAGACGGTACTCAGGCTATCTTACAAGCGGATAAGGTTGCCTTCTCTACATTAGGCGAGGGAGAGGTTGCTGTTCGTAAAGGAATGCTTGAATTACACAAGCCTGGAATTGTCACACTCAAAGCTGAATACGAGGGAGCAGAAGGTCAAGTAAACTTAACGATTCAGGCTAATACAGAAAATAAAACTGTTCAATCCGTTCGTCCTGTTAGTGTGGTAACTGATTTGCATCAAGAACCAAATCTTCCAACCACTGTTACTGTTGAGTACGACAAAGGATTTCCAAAAGTTCATAAGGTTACTTGGCAAGCAGTGGCTAAGGAGGAACTTGATCGCTACCATACTTTTGAAGTAGTAGGAAAGGTCGAAGGTATTGATCAAAAAGCCATTGCTAAAGTTTCTGTTGAAGGGATCATTGCAGTCGAAGAAGTCAGTGTTACGACACCGATTGCAGAAGCTCCACACTTGCCAGAGAGTGTACGGACTTACCACTCAAATGGTCAGGTTTCGTCAGCAAAAGTTACTTGGGAGCCTATTGCACCTAGTCAATATCAAAAAGAAGGCGTCTTTACTGTGTCAGGACAGGTGGAAGGAAGTTCTTTACCAACCAAACTTCATGTACGAGTATCTGCTCAAACAGAAAATGGTGCTAACATCTCTGATCAATGGACAGGTTCAGAATTGCCACTTGCTTTTGCTTCAGATTCTAACCCGAGCGATTTAGTATCTAATGTTAATGATAAAGTGATCTCTTATACGGATCAGCCAGCCAACCGTTGGACTAACTGGAACCGTCGTGAAGAAGATTCGGTAGGGGTACTATTTGGAGATTCTGGTATCTTGACTAAACGGTCAGTAGACAATCTAAATGTAGCCTTCCATGAAGATCACGGGGTAGGGGCACCTAAGTCTTATGTGATTGAATATTATGTTGGTAAAGCTACGCCAACAGCTCCAAAAAATCCTAGCTTTGTAGAAAGCGAAGAACATGTCTTTAATGATGATAGCAATTGGAAACCTGTAACCAATCTGAAAGCTCCAGATCAGCTTAAAGCAGGTGAAATGAATCACTTTAACTTTGATAAGGTAGATACCTATGCTGTTCGTATTCGTATGGTGAGAGCAGATGACAAACTTGGAACCTCTATCACAGAAGTTCAAATCTTCTCGAAACAAGTTGCTCCAGCTAAGCAAGCACAGACTAGAATACAGGTGGCGGGACAAGATTTGCCAAACTTTAATCCAGACTTAACAGACTACTATTTAGAAGCTAAGGATGGAAAGGCGGATGCAGTAACCGCAAGTGTCAGCAATAATGGTCTGGCAACTGTCGTACCAAGTGTCCGCGAGGGAGATCCTGTTCGCGTTATCGTCAAGGCTGAAAATGGAGATATTCTAGGTGAGTATCGCATCCACTTTACAAATGATAAAGATCTATTGGCACGTAAACCAATAGCGACAGTAAAACAAGCTCGCCTGCTCCAACTAGGTCAAAATCTAGAGCTACCAAGCAAGGTCCCTGTTTACTTTACAGGGGAAAAAGACTATGAAGTGAAAGATTTGGCTGTCGAATGGGAACCTGTTCCAGCTGAAAGCTTATCAAAAGCTGGGCAGTTTACTGTTCATGGTCGTCTGGTTGGAAGCGACTTACCTGTCGAGCTAAGAGTCCGAGTGACTGATAAGTTAGGCGAATCTGTATCAGACAATCCTTACTATGATGAAAATAGCAATCAGGCTTTTGCATCTGAGACAAATGATGCTGATCCAGATTCTCATGATCGAGTGGATTATATCAACGACGGGGACCTCAATGAGAGCCGCCGTTGGACAAATTGGTCAGCGACACCATCAGCTAATCCAGATGTTTCGGTAGGTGTTATCTTCAAAGAAAACGGTAAAATTATCGAACGAACAGTCAATCAAGCCAAACTGCACTTCTTTGCTGATAGCGGTACAGATGCTCCGTCTAAACTAGTCTTAGAGCGTTATGTTGGCCCAGACTTTGATGTTCCAACCTATTATTCAAACTATCGAGCTTATGAATCAAACCACTTGTTTAACAATCCTGATAACTGGGAGTCCGTTCCTTATAATATGAATCAAGATATCCAGGCTGGTACAGAATTGACAGCAACCTTTAATGCTGTGAAATCCAAGGCTATGAGATGGAGAATGGATAGAAAAGCAGATAAGAATGGAGTTGCCTTGATTGAGATGACTTTCTTGGCACCAAGTGAATTGCCTAAAGAAAGTACAAAATCAAAAATCTTACTTAATGGCAAAGAACTTCCAGACTTCTCTGCAGAACGCTTGGAATATCAAGTGTCCTACAGTGGTCAACGTCCTAAAGTGACAGTAGAAGAAAAGGACCAAGTGGCTTCAACTGTTGTAGATAGTGGAGATAATCGTTTGCCAGTCTTGGTTCGACTTCTGTCTGAGAGTGGTAAGCAGGTTAAGGAATACCGTATTCAATTGACGGAAGAAAAAGCTACTGCTGGTAAGGTAGTAGCCGCAGTTCAAGAAGAACTTCCACGTCTAGAAGTCGAAGAAAAAGAACTTCCTTATCAGACAATTGAAAAAGAAGATGCCAATCTCTACCTTGGGGAAACCCGTGTAGAAGAAGAGGGGCAAAATGGTAAGGAAAGAATCTTTACTGAAGTTGCTCCAGATGGTCAGCGAGCAGAAAAACTACGAGAAGTAGTTCAAGATCCTATCAATCGTGTCCTGCTTGTCGGCACTAAGAAAGGAACAGCTCTTCCAGAAGATGATATCAAAGATTTGGTTCTCTATAGACCAGAGCTTCTGATAGAGGAAGAAGAGGTTGATTTCCAAGTGCAAGAGCGAAAGAATCATATGCTTCCAGCTGGTCAAACGCGTATCATCCAAGAAGGCCGTAAAGGTATTCGTGTGAACTTAGTCGAACTTGAAAATGGCAAGCGCACTCTTAAAGAAAGCTACAATAAATTAGAAGCACAAGATCAGATTCTAGAAGTGGGAACAGCCCTTTCAGAAGAGAAAACAAAGTCACAAGATACTTATAAAGCTTATTCACAAACTTCTGGGCAAGGCAAAGATCAGAGTCTAGAAGAAAAAGTTCAAGGCACCAAAGCTGTGAAAGAAGAGCATAAAAAAGCTAAATCTGAAGCAGTGCAGCTTCAAGCAGAAAAAGTCAAATCAACCGAAAAAGGTTACTTACCGAATACAGGAAGTCAGTCAGATCAAGCTACGATAACCACGGGCTTAGCTCTCTTGGGCTTAGGCGCTGGTCTTGCTGCAAGGAAACGTAGAAAAGAAGACTGAGATTTAATGATTAGGTAAGAGGACAATCCGTTGAACTAGACGAAGAGATCAGGGAATTATCCCTGATCTTTTTTATGTAACTACAGCACTTCTAGTAAGCTGAGTCTAGCAAGATAAGGTTCACATTGACTCCTTGTGTTGAAAGATGACAAAATTGTAAGCTTTAAAAGCCCAAATGAAAGGTTAAGTTATGGAAGCGAGTTTAAAAAAGCTGTATCCTTATAAGTGTAAAGGAAAGGGAAAGAAAGTTTCTCTTGATAAAAGCAAATGTTATAAAGGAGGCCCACTATGAAAACTAAACTTTTTAACCAAGACAAACGTCCTCTAAAAGCACAAAAGATTTCTAAAGAAGAAATCGAGAAGACTCGCTTAGGCTGTGCCTCTAGTCAATATTACTTCTGGTTGCAGTATAGTCATTAAGGAATATTAAGTTCCAGCTTCTATAAAGAGAAAGTTTATCAAAACTTTCTCTTTATACGATTAAAAATCAAAGATGACAAAAATGTAAGATTAGAAGTAAGATTGTAAGGTTAGGTTATGGAAAGCCGAGTGCAAATTCGGTAGAATAAGATTATCAAAAGAAAGAAGTGTTTAGAATGAAATTATTTAAAATAAGTCATAAGAAAGATAAATATTCCATTCGGCCAAGTCAAAAAGAAATTGAATGGACGAAATTCGGATGCCAAGCCAATCAGGCGGCTCAAGAAATGTACTTAGGATTTTAAAGGAGAAGTTATGAGTTTATTAGATGTACAACACGTAAAAAAGATTTACAAGACCCGTTTTCAGGGCAATCAAGTAGAAGCACTGAAGGATATCCACTTCACAGTGGATGAGGGCGACT
>NZ_KZ672806.1:309986-310445 GCF_001811085.1 Streptococcus sp. HMSC062B01 | reverse complement strand
ATGAGGGCGACTATGTGGCCATCATGGGAGAGTCCGGCTCAGGTAAGTCAACACTCCTCAATATCTTGGCCATGCTAGATAAGCCAACAGAAGGCCAAGTCTTTCTGAATGGAACAGATACAGCGACTATCAAAAACAGCCAAGCATCCAGCTTCCGCAGAGAAAAGCTAGGCTTTGTCTTTCAGGATTTTAACCTGCTGGATACCTTGTCAGTTAAGGACAATATCCTCTTGCCTTTAGTGCTTTCTCGACGTCCCGTCACCGAGATGATGCAAAAGCTAGTCACCACTTGTACTGAATTAGGTATTAACAAGCTGCAAGAGAAGTTTCCTTATGAGATTTCCGGTGGTCAGAAGCAGCGGGTTGCAGTGGCGCGTGCCATCATCACTGATCCAGAGATTTTGCTGGCGGATGAGCCAACAGGGGCACTGGATTCCAAGTCATCGGCTGCTCTTTTGG